>NZ_JBHXFA010000110.1:0-25519 GCF_042724175.1 Streptomyces sp. NPDC127084 | reverse complement strand
GATGTGTATAAGACCCAGCCGCCCCTGCGCGGCCCGGCCCAGCGGGGGGTGCAGGCGCCCCCGGTGCCCTGGAGACCCCCGGCACCCGGGGGCTCATGCCGTATGCCGCGCCCTGAGGGCGCCTGTGCGCACGTCCGCGTAGCCGACGGGTACTCCCGCTCTGGCGCCGTACTCCTACATCTTCACCACGCCGAGCTGCACCAGCAGGCCCAGCCGGTCGAACTGCCACCAGCTCTCGCTGATCATGCCCTCGCGGAACCGGTGGGTGGTCGTCCCGGTCATCGTGCACTGCTTGCCGGTCGGCTCGATGCCCATGAACTCCCCGTTGTGCCGACCGTTCCAGGTCCAGCGGGTGGTGACGCGGTCGCCTTCGGCGATCTGGTCCTCCAGCTCGAAGGTGAAGTCGAACGCCGCGGTCCACCGGGCGAGTTCGCTCAGGTAGGCGTCGATACCGATGAGGCCGGCGGGGTTGGACGGATCGTGGTCCTGGTAGTCGTGGGTCAGCAACTCGCGCAGCAGCTCCGGGCTCCCCGCGAGGCAGTCCAGGAAGAACCTGCGGCTCGCGCCCTTGTTCAACTGCTCGTCCCTGACCACGTCCAGATCGGTGAACGTCGGCATGCCGTCGCACAGCTCCACCATCTTCTGGAAGTTCCGTTCGGTCTCGGGCAGGTTCGAATTCCTCATCGCGTCTTCGTACGAGGGGAATTCGACCAGCTCGATGACATGGGCCGAATCCGAGCGGTCCGTGGCGACCAGGCTGTGGGTCGCGGTGCGCCTGCCGCCGGTCTGCTCGACCCAGGTGTCCAGGAGCCGGTTCAGCTCGTCCAGGCGCTCTGTCTTGCATTCGATCATTTGCACGAACGTCATGGCGTCTCCCTGAGGGGCGCTGGGGGAGTCACGGGATGCGTCCATTTTAGTGAAGTTCGCACTGGTTCGTCTGATCAGTTAGGTCCGTACTTACGGCCTGCCCGCGAGCTGAACCCGCCCAGCACTCCCCGGGGCGCCAGCTTCACCACGCCCATCAGCGCCTTGTAGCGCGGATCGGGAATGGACAGCGTTTTCCCGCGCGCGAGGTCGGACACCGCCGCGGCGACCAGTTTGTCGGCGTCCAGCCACATCCAGTCGGGGATGTTGGATGTCCCCATCCCGGCCCGCTCATGGAACTCGGTGCGTACGAATCCGGGGCACAGTGCCATCAGCCGTACCCCGGAACCCGCGAGATCGCGCGCCGCGCCCTGGGTGAACTGCACGACCCACGCCTTGGACGCCCCATATGTGCCCCGGGGCAGGAACGCGGCCACCGAGGCCACGTTCACCACCCCGCCACGGCCGCGCTCCCGCATCGGCCCGACAGCCGCCGAGGTCAGCCGCAGCACCGCCTCGCAGTGCACCTTCAGCATCCGCAGCTCGTCCGCCATGGACACTTCGAGATAGCGCCCCTTGTTGCCGAACCCGGCGTTGTTCACCAGCAGGTCCACCGGGCGTCTGCGGTCGCCGAGCCGGATCTCGACCGACTCGATACCCTCGTCCTCCGCCAGATCGGCGGTCAGCACTTCCGCCTCGATGCCGTGCCGGTCGTGCAGCTCGGTCGCCTGCTCCTGGAGCCGTTTGGTGTCGCGGGCCACCAGGACCAGATCATGTCCGTCCGCGGCCAGTCGCCGCGCGAACGCGGCGCCGATGCCGGCGGTCGCGCCGGTGATGAGTGCTGTCGTCATGTACGGCACGTTAGTGCCCCGCCCGTACGTGCGGCATACGCGCGATCAGGGTGCGCCATGCCGGTGACAGGCCCGGCGGCGCGGCCCATGGCGCCTATCGGGAGCCGTACTTGGCCGCGTACTCCCGCGCGGTGTGCAGCAGCCCGGATTCCATCCACTCGGCCGCCACCAGGGTGCGCGGCAGGAGTTCGCGCTCCAGCGTCGCGGCCCGGAACAGCAGGGCCACCGTGATGTCGTGGTCCGGGCGGTGTGCGATCTCTATCGGATCGCCGGCCTGGATCGTCCCGGGCTCGATGACCCGGAGCAACGCGCCCGGTGCCGCCGTTCGGGTGAATCGCCGGACCCAGCCCCGCTCACCGAGATGCCCCTGGAAGGTGTTGCAGGGGACGCGGCCACCGGTCACCTCCAGCAGCACATCGGTGCCGATGCGCCAGCGCTCGCCGATGAGCGCGCCGTTCACATCGAGGCCGCGGGTGGTGAGGTTCTCGCCGAACCCTCCGTCCGCGAGTGGCCGTCCGAGCTCACGCTCCCAGGAGTCGAGGTCCTCGCGCGCGAAGGCCGTGACGGCACGGTCGTCGCCGCCGTGGAAGCGCAGATCGCTGACGAAGTCCCCCTCGACACCGCTGCGGGCGACGCCCTTGGGGCCGGGGGCGAACACCCGTACGGCACCGTCGACCGGGCGTTTGTCGATGCCGGTGACCCCGCTGGCCGCGTCGGCGTAACCGACGGCCTTGGCCTGGCCCGCATTCACAGACTGAAGCTTCATACGTATGACGCTAACCCAGCGCCGCGCGGCCCAAGACGGGCCCGTACGGTCGCGGTGGAGCCCGCCGCGCACCCCCCGCGAGAACGGGCTCGCTGACCCTGTCGGATCCGGTCCAGGTGCCCGCGGTGGCCGCGATCCTCGAGCAGCCTGCCTTCACCACGGCAGGCACGCAGACATGGTGCCGCCACCGTCATCGCCGTGGCGGGGGTCTGCTGCCATGTGGGCGGGCCTGGAACGGCTCAGACCAAGGCCCGGCGGGCGCTGACGCGGACGCCGTTGCAGGAACGTTTCTTCGTTTGTTGTCGCCGGTTGCTGGGATCAGGTGTGGCCGCCGCCCGTGGCGCCGCCTGCGCTCGACGCCGGGATCAGCCGGTTCCGTGCCCGCCCCATGAGCTCCTCACGTTCGTCCTCCGTCAGTCCGCCCCACACCCCGTAGGGCTCCCGCACCGCCAGCGCGTGCGCCGCGCACTCCGCACGCACCGGACATCTCATGCAGACCTCTTTCGCCGAGTTCTCGCGCGCGCTCCTCGCCGCGCCGCGTTCCCCTTCAGGGTGGAAGAAGAGTGAGCTGTCTACCCCACGGCACGCTGCGAGCAGCTGCCAGTCCCACAGATCGGCGTTCGGTCCGGGAAGGCGGGAGAAATCTGCCATAGCGCATGTCCCCTTGTAGCCGTGCTGAGTGGATGTCTGAAGCTCCGACCGTACATCTACGGTGTTAGTAGATGTAAATATGACTCATTGCGAATCTAGCCACAGACACCAGCAAAAGGGAAGAAAAGCCGCCAAATGGGGCATAGACCCCGCTCAGCCCCTCGCTGAACCGTGTTGCTCTCCTCCGTGCGTGGCTCCTCACGTAGAGTGCCGAAGGCGTTCGTCGCACCCGTAACTCTTTCGAGTGACCGTCGTTGAGAGGGCGGAGGCGGTTGAGAGAACAAGCACTCGGGCAGAGATTCGGGTGCGTCAACCGCACAGGTGACGATACGTAACCAGCCTGGAGGCTCAAGGTGACGCGCATCAGCTGCGGAGGGCGGCCATGACATCCGTCCTCGTCTGCGACGACTCCCCGCTCGCCCGAGAGGCGCTCCGCCGCGCGGTCGCAACCGTGCCCGGCGTAGAGCGTGTGACGACCGCGGCCAACGGCGAGGAAGTCCTCCGCCGATGGGGCGCCGACCGCTCGGACCTGATTCTGATGGACGTACGCATGCCCGGACTGGGCGGCGTGGAGACGGTCCGTCGGCTGCTCTCCGCCGACCCCGGCGCCCGGATCATCATGCTCACGGTCGCCGAGGACCTGGACGGGGTGGCGCTCGCCGTGGCCGCCGGCGCCCGGGGCTATCTGCACAAGGACGCCTCGCGCGCCGAGCTGCGGGCCACGGTGACCCAAGCGCTGGCCGACCCGACCTGGCGGCTCGCCCCGCGCAGGCTGCGGTCGGCCGAGATGGGTGCGGCTCCCACACTCACCGCGCGGGAGATCCAGGTGCTGGAAGGCATGAGCCACGGCCGGTCGAACGCCGAGATCGGGCGCGAGCTGTTCCTCTCCGAGGACACGGTGAAGACCCACGCCCGGCGACTCTTCAAGAAGCTGGGCGCCTCGGACCGGGCGCACGCGGTGGCGCTCGGATTCCGCTGGGGCCTGGTTCGCTGAGCGGTGCCTGGTGAGGCTGGGTTCGTACCCGGCGAACAGGCTCACGGTGCGCGCCCCTCGCGGCGGGGGCGCCGCCGGGGCGCGGTAGCCAGGGGGTGGGGCATGGCGCCGGGAACGGCGCCCGGCATGGCGTCCCGGGCCGCGCCGTGAGTGTCGCCGCGAGTGGCATCGCCCACGCCCGCCCACTGGCGGGCGTGGCGACCACGGGCCGCAGTCACACGTTTCCCGCGGGATGCCGCATCCTTGAGGTGTGGAGCTTCTCGGGGACAGGTCGTTCGAGCGCAAGGGGAGGGCGCAGGAGATGACGTCCGGCGCACCTGCTCATAACGCTTCGGTGCACAACTATGGACGCGGTGCCATGGACCAGCGGCAGTCAAGGCACCATGGACCGATGCGCAACGACGAGGCGGTGAATGCCCGCGGGGTGGTCGGTGCACTCGTTCTGCGCGCCGTCGAAGGCGATGAGCAGGCGACGCACGATCTGCTCGCGCATGTGCACCCGCTCGCGCTGCGCTACTGCCGTACGCGGCTCAGTCGGCTGCCCGGTGACGCTCGTCACTTCGTGGAGGATCTGGCGCAGGAGGTCTGTGTCGCCGTCCTCATGGCGCTGCCGCGCTACCGGGATACGGGAAAGCCGTTCGAGGCGTTCGTCTTCGCGATCGCCGCTCACAAGGTCGCGGATCTCCAGCGGGCCGCCATGCGGCACCCGGGATCCACGGCCGTACCGTCCGATGAGATGCCCGAACGCCCCGACGACTCACTCGGCCCCGAGGAGCGGGCGCTACTCAGTGACGACGCGGAGTGGGCCAAGCGGCTGCTCGCCAATCTGCCGGAGAACCAGCGGGAGCTGCTGGTGCTGCGGGTGGCCGTGGGGCTGACCGCCGAGGAGACCGGGCAGATGCTGGGGATGTCGCCGGGGGCGGTGCGGGTGGCGCAGCACCGGGCGCTCAGCAGGCTGCGTGCACTCGCGGAGCAGTAGGGGGCGCAGGCGGGTTGTGGCAGGAGGTGAGTGCGGCAGCTTGAGTGGCCGTATGAACGTATGAACACACAAAGCTGCTCTGTGATCTTGATCGTGGAATGAGACGGCGGTGAATCCCGTTAGCATGGTTATCCGCACTGATCAAGGCCATCTGGGGAAGGTGTCATGACTGCCAACGTCGACGGAGTGCCCGAGAAATTCGCGACACTCGGGCTGACCTACGACGATGTGCTCCTGTTGCCTGGCGCGTCCGACATGGCACCCGACCAGATCGACACCTCCTCGTTCATCTCGAAGAACGTCCGGGTCAACATCCCGCTGCTGTCAGCGGCCATGGACAAGGTCACCGAGTCCCGGATGGCCATCGCCATGGCCCGCCAGGGCGGCGTCGGCGTGCTGCACCGCAATCTCTCCATCGCCGACCAGGCCAACCAGGTCGACCTGGTCAAGCGCTCCGAGTCCGGCATGGTCACCGACCCCATCACGGTGCACCCGGACGCCACGCTGGCCGAGGCCGACGCCATCTGCGGCAAGTTCCGCATCAGTGGCGTCCCGGTCACCGACCAGGCGGGGAAGCTGCTGGGCATCGTCACCAACCGCGACATGGCCTTCGAGACCGACCGCACCCAGCAGGTGCGGGACGTCATGACCCCGATGCCGCTCGTCACCGGCAAGGTGGGGATCTCCGGCGTGGACGCCATGGAGCTGCTGCGCCGCCACAAGATCGAGAAGCTGCCGCTTGTGGACGACCTCGGCATCCTCAAGGGCCTGATCACGGTCAAGGACTTCGTCAAGGCAGAGAAGTACCCCAACGCGGCGAAGGACAAGGAGGGCCGGCTCCTCGTCGGCGCTGCCGTCGGAGTCGCGGGCGACGCGTTCGAGCGCGCCCAGGCCCTGATCGAGGTGGGTGTCGACTTCATCGTCGTGGACACCGCCCATGGGCACTCCAAGCTGGTCGGTGACATGGTCGCCAAGATCAAGTCCAATGCGCAGGTCGATGTCATCGGCGGCAATATCGCGACCCGCGACGGCGCCCAGGCGCTCATCGACGCTGGTGTGGACGGCATCAAGGTCGGCGTCGGCCCCGGTTCGATCTGCACCACCCGTGTCGTCGCCGGTATCGGCGTCCCGCAGGTCACGGCGATCTACGAGGCCGCCCTCGCCGCCAAGGCGGCAGGCGTCCCGGTCATCGGTGACGGCGGTCTCCAGTACAGCGGCGACATCGCCAAGGCCCTGGTCGCCGGAGCCGACACGGTGATGCTCGGCTCGCTGCTCGCGGGCTGCGAGGAGTCGCCCGGCGAGCTGCTGTTCATCAACGGCAAGCAGTTCAAGTCCTACCGCGGCATGGGTTCGCTCGGTGCCATGCAGTCCAGGGGCGAGCAGCGCTCCTTCTCCAAGGACCGCTACTTCCAGGAGGGCGTCGCGTCCGACGAGAAGCTGGTCCCCGAGGGCATCGAGGGCCAGGTGCCCTACCGGGGCCCGCTCTCCGCGGTGGTCCACCAGCTCGTCGGCGGCCTGCGCCAGTCGATGTTCTACGTCGGCGGGCGTACGGTGCCGGAGCTCCAGGAGCGCGGCCGGTTCGTGCGGATCACGTCCGCGGGGCTCAAGGAGAGCCACCCGCACGACATCCAGATGACGGTCGAGGCGCCGAACTACAGCAGGAAGTAGCGGAAAGTAGCGGCGAGATCGTTTCACCATGGGCGGTTCCGGGGATTCCCGGAACCGCCCCTGGCGTATGCGTCGGGGATACTGGTAGGCGCAGACGTAGAGGGAAAGGCCACACATCGTGACTGAGATCGAGATCGGGCGCGGCAAGCGCGGCCGCAGGGCGTACGCGTTCGACGACATCGCCGTCGTACCGAGCCGGCGCACCAGGGACCCGAAGGAGGTCTCGATCGCGTGGCAGATCGACGCCTACCGCTTCGAACTGCCCTTCCTGGCCGCCCCGATGGACTCGGTCGTCTCCCCGCAGACCGCGATCCGCATCGGTGAGCTCGGCGGCCTGGGCGTGCTGAACCTCGAAGGCCTGTGGACCCGGTACGAGGACCCGCAGCCGCTGCTGGACGAGATCGCGGAGCTGCCGGCCGAGAGCGTGACCCGCCGCCTCCAGGAGATCTATGCCGCGCCGATCAAGGAGGAGCTGATCGGGCAGCGCATCAAGGAGGTGCGTGACGCCGGAGTCGTCACGGCCGCCGCGCTGTCGCCGCAGCGGACCGCTCAGTTCTCCAAGGCCGTCGTGGACGCGGGCGTGGACATCTTCGTCATCCGCGGCACGACCGTCTCCGCCGAGCATGTCTCCGGGGCCGCCGAACCGCTCAACCTCAAGCAGTTCATCTACGAGCTCGACGTCCCGGTCATCGTGGGCGGCTGCGCCACCTACACCGCCGCGCTGCACCTGATGCGTACCGGTGCCGCGGGCGTCCTGGTCGGCTTCGGCGGCGGCGCCGCGCACACCACGCGGAACGTGCTGGGCATCCAGGTCCCCATGGCCACCGCGGTCGCGGATGTCGCCGCGGCCCGCCGCGACTACATGGACGAGTCCGGCGGCCGCTACGTCCACGTCATCGCGGACGGCGGTGTCGGCTGGTCCGGCGACCTCCCGAAGGCCGTGGCCTGCGGTGCGGACGCCGTGATGATCGGCTCCCCGCTGGCCCGAGCCACCGACGCCCCCGGGCGGGGCCACCACTGGGGCATGGAGGCCGTCCACGAGGACGTCCCGCGCGGAAAGCTGGTCGACCTGGGCATCGTCGGCACGACGGAGGAGATCCTGACCGGTCCCTCGCACAGCCCGGACGGGTCGATGAACTTCTTCGGCGCGCTGAAGCGCGCGATGGCGACGACTGGCTACAGCGAGCTGAAGGAGTTCCAGCGCGTCGAGGTGACCGTCGCGGACTCCCAGCACAAGCGGTAACGCGTGACGCTGTGCGGCGCGGGGCGCGGTTCCTTGAGTCTGCCGCGCCCCCGTCGCACGTGTGAGCCCCACCCCGATGCGATGTCGACGGACACCCCACACACTCCGGATGTCGCGACGCGGTGCGGCACACCGCGAAACCCGGCCCGCGCCGCGGATGGGCTGGTTCACCGGGTGGGGACACCCGATGAACCAGCCGTTTCAAGCGGTGGTCATGCCTTCTTCGCGCCGCCGAACGCGGCGAACGCCGCCAGTGCGAAGAACACGATGTCCATGAAGCCCATGGCCAGACCCCAGACTTCGGTCACCATGCCGAAGTCGTCGAAGAGCACCTCGGTCACGGAGATCTTCAGCTCCTTGCCGAAGATGATCGCGATCGCCAGAAGCTGCCCCGCGTACACCGCGCCGATCGAGAGCACGGCGCTCACCACCGGCAGGACCGGGTTCCTACCGCCGGCCTTCGCCGCGGCGAAGCCGACGAGGAAGCCGACACCGATCGCCGCGTAACCGATCTCCCGGTCGATGGCACCGGCGATACCTCCGTACGCGCCTGCCGCGACGAGAGCGGCGACGACCGCGGCCACCAAGCCGAGGGCGACGTTGTCACGGGCCGGAGCGGGCGCCGGAGCCGGGGCGGCGGTGGCCGCGTCCGTGGCGAACGGATTACCTGACGGCGGCGGCATGGATTCGGACATGCTGAAGTTCCCCCCTGGGACTAAGAAACGCACAGATGTGCGACAAGTGGCGTTGGAGGCTAGCACCTCCGTGCGACAGTCAACATCCGGATTGACCGGCCCCTGTCCTGGTGCTCAGAGGCGGTGTGCCGCGCCCGCCGGGGACACCCCCCTGGTGTCGAGCAGCAACTGCGCCTTCACCGAGAGGCCTTGGAGGTCGTAGGTGCGGTGGTGCTGGAGCAGGATCGTCAGGTCGGCGTCGGCGGCTGCCTCGTAGAGGAAGTCCGCACGGGGGACCGGGCGGTCCTGGACGCGCCAGTCGGAGACGTAGGGATCGTGGAAGCTGACGGAGGCGCCCAGCTCCCGCAGCCGACCGGCGATCTCGGGGGCGGGTGAGCCGTCGAGGCCGGCGAGATCCGCCGTGCCGGTGACGCCGAGGAGCAGTACGCGCGCGCCGCGTACGGACTTCCCGTGATCGTTGAGCAGCGCGGCGCAGCGCTGGATGACGTAACCGGGCATGCTCTCGTTGATCCGGCCTGCCAGTTCGACCAGGCGCAGAGGCTGGTGCGCGCCGATGGCGTCGAGGGGCATGCCGTGCCCGCCGACGCCGGGTCCCGGCCGGAAGGCCGGGAAGCCGAACGGTTTGGTCTCGGCGCAGCGGATGACGTCCCACAGATCGACGCCGAGGTCATGGCAGAGCACCGACATCTCGTTGACCAGGGCGGTGTTGACGTGCCGGAAGTTGGTTTCGAGCACTTTGACGGTCTCCGCCTCGCGCGGTCCGCGTGCTCTGACCACCTTGTCGGTGAGACGTCCGTAGAACGCGACGACGGCTTCGGTGCAGGCGGGGGTGAGCCCCCCGATCACCTTGGGAACCGCGGCGCAGCCGGGTGAGCGGTCGCCTGGGTCGAGCCGGCTCGGAGAGTGGGCGAGTGCGAAGTCATGACCCGCGCGGAGTCCCGATCCGGTTTCGAGGATGGTCCGCAACCGGCCTTCCGTGGTGCCGGGCGGCACCGCGGACTCCAGTACCACGGTGGTGCGCGGGCGCAGTCGGGTGGCGAGGGCGCGGGCGGCCTCGTCGAGGGCGGTCAGGTCGGGTCGGCGGTCCGTGCCGAGGGGGGCGGGGACGCAGATGACGGCGGTACGGACCCGGCCGAGCGTGCCCGGGTCGGTCGTGGCCCGGAAACCGCCCGCGAGCATACGGCGGATCCCGGCCGCGTTGAGCGAGCCGTCCACCGGGGGGCGTCCGGCGGCCAGTTCGGCGACCGGGCGCGGATCGGTGTCATAACCGATGGTCTCGATACCGGCGGCCACGGCCGCGTGGGCGAGTGGCAGTCCGAGATGGCCGAGTCCGATGACGGCGAGATCTGCTGGCATGGCCGGGGGCCGTCCTTCCCTGTAAGCGAAGGGGACGCTGCTCGCAACTTCTGGGGAGCCGAAACGAGCGAGTGCAATGTCAGACTAGGAGTAAATATGACCGAAATATGGCATTGCGCGTCGCTGGTACTGCGAGTGTTGTCCACAGGCGGTGGCTGAAGTGGGGGAGTGCGGACAGAATCGAGGTGTGAGTCCCACCCATGGGGGCGACGGGAGGCAGCTGTGAGGACAGCGACACTGGGGCCCGCCGAGCGTGCCGAGGCACTCGCCGCGCTGGCGGAACGTGAGCTGGACGTGCTGGTCGTCGGCGCGGGTGTGGTCGGTGCGGGCACCGCACTGGACGCCGCGACCCGCGGGCTCTCCACCGGACTGGTGGAGGCCCGGGACTGGGCGTCCGGCACCTCCAGCAGATCCAGCAAGCTCATCCACGGCGGTCTGCGGTATCTGGAGATGCTGGACTTCGCGCTCGTCCGGGAGGCCCTCAAGGAGCGCGGACTGCTGCTTGAGCGGCTCGCCCCGCACCTGGTGCGGCCCGTGCCCTTCCTGTATCCGCTCCAGCACAGGGGCTGGGAGCGGCTCTACGCCGGATCGGGTGTCGCGCTGTACGACGCCATGTCGGTGTCATCGGGCCACGGCCGCGGCCTGCCCCTCCACCGCCATCTCAGCCGTACGCACGCCCTGCGCGTCGCACCGTGTCTGCGCAAGGAAGCCCTGGTGGGCGCTCTGCAGTACTACGACGCCCAGATGGACGACGCCCGCTTCGTGACCACCTTGGTGCGCACGGCTGCGAGCTACGGCGCCCATGTCGCCAGCAGGGCGCGGGTCGTCGGCTTCCTGCGGGAGGGCGAGCGGGTCGTGGGCGCCCGGGTGCAGGACGTGGAGGCCGGTGGGGAGTACGAGATCCGGGCCAAGCAGATCGTCAACGCCACCGGGGTGTGGACCGACGACACCCAGGCGCTGATCGGCGAGCGCGGACAGTTCCATGTCAGGGCCTCCAAGGGCATCCACCTGGTGGTGCCCAAGGACCGGATCCACTCCACCACAGGGCTGATCCTGCGCACAGAGAAGTCCGTGCTCTTCGTCATCCCCTGGGGTCGGCACTGGATCATCGGGACCACGGACACCGACTGGGACCTGGACAAGGCCCACCCCGCCGCCTCCAGCGCCGACATCGACTATCTGCTCGAACACGTCAACTCAGTCCTGGCCGTTCCGCTCAGCCGGGACGACGTCCAGGGTGTGTACGCGGGGTTGCGCCCGCTGCTCGCAGGCGAGTCGGAGGCCACCAGCAAGCTCAGCCGCGAGCACACCGTGACGCACACCGCCCCGGGGCTGGTCGTCGTCGCCGGCGGCAAGTACACGACCTACCGGGTGATGGCGAAGGACGCCGTGGACGAGGCGGTGCACGGCCTCGACCAGCGGGTGGCGTCCTGTGTCACGGAGGATGTGCCGCTCCTGGGAGCCGAGGGCTACCGGGCACTGTGGAACTCCCGGGCGAGGATCGCCGAGAGCACCGGTATCCATGTCGCTCGGGTGGAGCACCTGCTGGACCGGTTCGGTTCCATGACCGCGGAAGTGCTGGAACTCATAGCGAAGGACCCCGGTCTCGGCGAGCCGCTCGCCGCCGCCGACGACTATCTGCGGGCCGAAGTCGTCTACGCCGCCTCCCATGAGGGTGCCCGCCACCTGGACGACGTCCTCACCCGGCGTACGAGGATCTCCATCGAGACCTTCGACCGGGGTACGCGCAGCGCCAGGGAGTGCGCGGAGTTGATGGCGCCGGTGCTCGGCTGGGACAAGGAACAGATAGAGAAGGAGATCGCGCACTACGAGAAGCGGGTGGAAGCCGAGCGGGAGTCCCAGCGGCAGCCGGACGACCTGACGGCCGACGCGGCACGCCTGGGAGCACCCGACATCGTCCCGCTGTAGGTGGTCGGACCACGGGTCCGCGGGGGTGCTCGGTTCGGTGTGCGCGGTCAGGTGTGTGCCGCCGGGGCGCACACCTGACCTACCGGCTGGTCACTTGTCCTCTGGTGTCCGGGATCAGCGCCGCAGCCCCAAGTCGTCGGAACCGTACGGAGTACCTCTCCGCACGCCTGTACTGACGCACGGCGGACCCGGGAGCATCAGCGGTCCTGGAATAAGAGAGAATGAGGACTCTTCCAGAGCGCGTTACCGCTTCGCGTGGGAGCGGCATACGCGGGCGGGGATCAGGGATCGCAGAGGGGACGCATGTCGGAGGCGGAGCAGTCGCGGGACACGACACCGGAGCCCTTGCGGGACACTGACCAGGACGCTGCTGAAGGCGCCGTGGCGAAGAGCTCTGACGGGGGCTCGGGGGCGGAAGCGGACAGGAGAGCGGCGGACGCGAAGCCCTCGGAGGGTGCCAGGCCGGCCAAGGGCGCCAAGGCAGAGGACGCCGAGGACGGCGCAGAGGCCGAAGGCGTCAAGGACGGCGTAGAGGCCGAAGGCGTCAAGGACGGCGCAGAGTCCGAGGACGTCAAGGAAGCCGCAGAGCCCGAGGACGACAACGGCTCCAGCGACGCCAAGGGTTCCACGGGCGACAAGGGCTCCAAGGGCGCCATGGGTACCGGCGGAGGGACGGATTCGGAGACGGGGGCCAAGGGCTCGCGCGTCGGTAGGACTGACCCGGCGTCTGTCGCCGGGCGCGATACGGCCAAGGGCGCGGATGCCGCCGCGGACGCGGGCACGAGCAGTGCCCGTGCCGATGGCGGCCGGGCCAGCGCCATGGGAGCCGGGTCTGCCGGACGCGGTACGGTCGCTGCGGTGAGGCCGTCGGCCGAGGGGCGGCTGCTGGGCGGGCGCTACCGGATCGGCGGGGTGCTCGGACGAGGCGGCATGGGCACCGTGTGGCGTGCCGTCGACGAAACGCTCGGACGTACCGTCGCCGTGAAGGAGCTGCGCTTCACCAGCAGCATCGACGAGGACGAGAAGCGCCGGCTCATCACCCGTACCCTGCGCGAGGCCAAGGCGATCGCCCGGATCCGCAACACCAACGCGGTGACGGTCTACGACGTGGTGGACGAGGACGACCGGCCCTGGATCGTGATGGAGCTCGTCGAGGGCAAGTCGCTGGCGGAAGTGCTGCGAGAGGACGGGCTTCTGACGCCGCGCCGGGCGGCCGAGGTCGGTCTCGCGATCCTCGACGTACTGCGCTCCGCGCATCGCGAGGGCATCCTGCACCGCGATGTGAAGCCGTCCAACGTGCTCATCGAGACCGACGGGCGGGTCGTCCTCACCGACTTCGGTATCGCGCAGGTCGAAGGCGACCCCTCCATCACGTCCACCGGCATGCTCGTCGGCGCGCCCTCCTATATCTCTCCGGAGCGCGCCCGGGGCCACAAGCCCGGCCCGGCGGCCGACCTCTGGTCGCTCGGCGGTCTGCTGTACGCGAGCGTCGAGGGCTGCCCGCCGTATGACAAGGGCTCAGCGATCGCCACCCTCACCGCTGTCATGACCGAGCCGCTCGACCCGCCCAAGAACGCGGGCCCGCTGGAAGAGGTCATCTACGGCCTGCTGGCCAAGGATCCGGCGCAGCGGCTCGATGACGCGGGTGCCCGTGCCCTGCTGCTCGACGTCATCCGTATGCCCGAGGCCCCGGCCGTGCCCGAGCCGTCCCCCGAGGCGACCCGCGTGGTGCCCCTGCCCCCGCTGCCGCCGGAGCCCGCCGTACCGGCGAAGGAGCGTGGCAAGGACGGCACCGATGACCGTGCGAAGGAGCGCGCCAAGGGTGCCGCCGACGCGGCCGCCGAACGGGTGCGCAGCGCCCTGCGCTCCGTACGGAACGCGGCGGCGAAGCCCGACCGGGAGCCCGTGCCCGCGACCGCTACGACGGCGGCGACCGGCACCCGGACGGCTCCCGTGCGGGCTCCGCTCACCGATGTGGTGCCCCGCCGCACCCTGGTGATCATCGCGCTGGTCGCCGCGCTGGCCGTGCTCGCCACAGTGCTCGCCGTCGCGTTCAGCGGCGACGACAAGGCCGGCGGCCAAGGCAGGACGGGCAACGGCACGGCGGCAGGCGGTGCCACCTCCGGCGGCGACGGCAAGGCCAACGACGGCAGCGGCGCCGACGGCACCAAGGGCGACCCCGAACAGGGTGTCGACGGCGGCAAGGACACCGCGGGCGGCGATGCCACGGGCAAGGACACCGCGGGAAGCACCGCCGGTACGCAGCCGTCCGGCGGCCCGAAGACGGGGGTCTCCGCCGGTGGCGGCGGTGCGCCGGGCGGGCTCCCGGCCGGATACACGATGGTGACGAACGACCGGTTCCACTTCACCATGGCCATGCCGGCGAACTTCCGGATGACGCACGTCGCTGGCCAGGACTCGGGCGGCATCTTCAACACCGCCAAGGGCGCCTTCCCCAGGGTCCAGGTCGACTTCACCGGCAGCCCCGGCGGGGACGCCAAGCTGGCCTGGACGCAGGCGGTCGCGGTCGTGAGCGCCAGCAGCGACGGCTACAAGACCCTCAGCATCAGTTCCGTGGACTACAAGGGCTATCCGACCGCCGCCGACTGGGGCTTCGAGCGCAACCAGGGCGGACAGCGTGTGCGTGTGCTCAACCGCGGCTTCAAGGTCGACGCCGGCCACGGTTACTCGATCATGGTCAGCTGCAAGGCGAGCGAATGGGACGGAAAGGAGTGCGCGACGCTGCGCGATACGGCGTTCGCGACGTTCTCGCCCAAGTACTGAACAAGCCACGTATCGTGAGAGACCGAAGACCATACGCAGTCGCAAGCGGCCGTTCGGGTGAACGGTTTTGACGGTTCGTAGCGTCTTCGCGACCGTGGGCCGTGCGCTGGTGGGGAGGCGTCGTGGACGACTACGCGGGACGGGTGCTCGCCGAGCGCTACCGCCTGCCGCTTCCGCCGTCCGATGAGTACGAGCTCGTAGAGACCCGCGCCTTCGACACCTACAGCGGCCAGGAGGTCGTCGTCCGTCAGCTGCCGCTGCCGGAGGTCGTGGACGCGGAGGTGCTCGAAGCCGCGGGCCCGACGACCGGCTACGGGCAGGGACACCGGCAGGGGCACGGGTACGCGGGGTCGTCCCGTCCCGCCGCGAGCGCCACCCGGCGCCCCGCCGACCCAGCGGTACGGCGGGCCATAGAGGCAGCACAGGCCGCGGCACAGATCCCCGACCACCCGCTGCTCGACCAGGTCTTCGACGTCTTCGCCGAGGCCGGTTCGCTGTGGATAGTGAGCGAGCTGATCCCGGCCCGCCCGCTCGCGGCGCTGCTCGCCGAGAAACCGCTGAGCCCCTACCGGGCAGCGGAGATCGGCTCGGACGTCCTCACCGCGCTGCGTGCCCTGCACGCCCATGGCTGGACCCATCGCAACATCACCATCCGCACGGTGCTGGTCTGCGACGACGGGCGGGTGGTTCTGACCGGTCTGGCCGCGGGTGCCGCCGAGGAGGCCCTGTGCGGCTATGCGCCGGTGCCGGACCAGGGCGCCGAGGTGATCGAAGCGCACGCGGACGATGACGACGCGCCGCATTCGTCCGACCCGCCCGCGCCGCCGACCGGCGCTGCCCCGCTGCCCTGGCAGCCCGGCGCGAGGACCCCGTACACATCCCAGGACTACGGATACGGCTTCGGCGAAGGCTCCGAAGCCACGAGCGACGACACCCGTGCCCCGCGCGGTGGGGAGTCGGCCCAGATCGGCGGCCAAGGCATCGGGCGTCTGCACCACCCGGGTGTGTCCGATGGGCCCGCACCCGTACCGGTACCGGTACCGGCTCCCAACTGGTGGTCGCGTCCGGCGGCCGCCGCCGCCGACGGCGGCCATGACCTGGTCGAGGACGTCTACGACGCCTACGACGCTGACGACGATGACGATGACGGCGACTTCGAGGGGTACCCGAGCGGCCCGCACCGCGTCCAGTTGACCGGCACCTGGCGCGATGGCCCACGTGCGGGCGCCGACGGCTCCGCGCCGATCGCCGCAGGCGGCGGAGCGTCCCCGTACGGCCGTAGCGCCTCCGGCGCCGACGCCCTGCGTGCCGACGCTCAGCGGCTGCCCGTCCAGGCGTCGCAGGGCCCACGAACCGGTACCACCGGCTCCACTACCGGCCGCGGCCCCGGCACCGCGGGTTGGGACGAGACGGCCGTCGCGGACGGCTCCACGGCTCCCGGGTATCGCGGCCCGGCGACGCCCCTCGCCGCAGAGCGTGCCCGCCAGGCGCGGATCGCCGTCGTCGGCGCGGTCACCGAGCGCTGGGCGCCCGAGCAGGCCGGTCCCGTGCACGGGACCTGGCGACTCGCCCCGCCGGTCGGACCCGCCACCGACCTCTGGGCGCTCGGGGCGCTGCTGTTCCGTGCCGTGCAGGGCCACGCCCCGTACCCCGAGGAGAGCGCGGCGGAGCTGGTCCAGATGGTCTGCGCCGAGCCGCCCGCGTTCGCCGAGGAGTGCGGACCGCTGCGCCCGGTCGTCGAGTCGCTGCTGCGCCAGGACCCCACCGAGCGCCCCGACTTCGAGGAGCTGCGCGGCTGGCTGCGCTCGCTGATCAGATCCGCGCCCGAGCCCGACGCGGGCGCGGCGGTGATACCGCTCCCGTCAGTCGACGGTACGCGGTTGCCCGTCGTACGCCGCCGCGGTGAGTTGGTGCGCCGGCGTCGCGCCGGTCTGCCCGAGACCGCCCACGGGCGGCACCGCCACAGAAAGCCACGGCAGACCCGGCAGGTCCGACAGGCAGGCCAGTCACCGCAGTTCAGGAAGCAACGGGAGTCACGTGCGTCACGCAGCCCGCGCTCGCTCGGGCGTCTGCTGCTGGTGCTGATCCTCCTGCTCCTCGCGGCGGCCATCGCGTACGCCGTGCTGTTCATGCCCAAGACCGGAGGCCAGGAGCCCTCATCGGGGCAGCCCGGAGGGGCATCCGACCAGACCGCCGCCGGCAGCGTGCTTCCCGGCCCCAGCGGCCCGTCGTCCGAGACCGGGACCGGGACCCAACAGCCCCCGCGGACCCCGGCCGGCGGGAATCCGGCGGCCTCCGGACCGACCGTGGACCTCGCCGAAGGCTATGCGCTGCGCGACGATCCGGAGGGCTTCCGGATCGCGGTCGACAAGACGTGGCAGCGGCGGCCCATCAACGACAGCGGTCAGGTCCGCTATACCGGCGGGGACTTCACGCTCATCGTCGTGCCCGGTCGTGACACGGTCCGCGAGAACGGCTCCGACCCGATGGCCTATCAGCGGTCCATCGAGCGCGAGTTGCAGCCCTTCCGGGACTCCACCTGGTCGTCGGCGTCCGGGCTGCGCCGTATCGACGTCGGCAAGCAGGCCATGGCCGAAGGGCAGTTCACCTGGCAGGACAGCAGCGGTCGCGAGGTCTACGTCCGCAACCTCGCGATGATCGTGGGCGATCGGTACCACGTCATCCAGGTCATTGGGCCCGAGGGCCAGCGCGATGAGGTGACCGAGATCTACCAGCAGGCGGCGAAGGCGTACCGCCCGGCCCGCTGACGCCTGTCCGGGCGAGCCGTCCCTCGTGACGTTGCGTGTTCAACGGCATCATCGGCTCATCCCACTTGACCGGAATGAGGGTCATCGTCCCCTCGGTGTCCGGGTGGAGGTGACCGCGAGTCGCAACCATCGAGTAACGGAGCGAGTTGGTGAGCCGCCCCGTGTTCCCTGTACGTACTTCCCCTTCGTAACCTGTCATTCCAAGAACCGGGGCGGGGATACGTGGAGAGCATGGGTACAGGAGCGGGACTGGTGCTGGCCGGGAGGTACCGGCTCACGGAGAGCATCGGTCGCGGCGGCATGGGCAAGGTGTGGCGCGCCCAGGACGAACTCCTGCACAGAACCGTCGCGGTGAAGGAGCTCACCGCCGGGCTCTATGTCTCCGAGTCCGACCGTGCCGTGTTGCATGCCCGCACCCAGAAGGAGGCCCGGGCGGCCGCCCGTATCTCCCATCCGGGTGTCGTCACCGTGCACGACGTCCTCGAGTACGACGGGCGGCCCTGGATCGTCATGCAGTACGTCGACGGGCCGTCACTCGCCGACGCCGCCAAGGAGTCGGGTCCGCTGGCCGTGGCCGAGGCGGCCAGGATCGGTCTGCATGTGCTGGGCGCGCTGCGCGCGGCGCACGCGGCCGGGGTGTTGCACCGTGACGTCAAGCCGGGGAACGTGCTGCTCGCTTCGGACGGCCGGGCCCTGCTCACGGACTTCGGCATCGCCGCCATCGAGGGTGACTCCACCATCACCAAGACCGGTGAGATCGTCGGTTCCCTCGACTATCTGGCCCCCGAGCGGGTGCGTGGCGCCGACCCGGGGCCCGCGTCCGACCTGTGGTCCCTCGGCGCCACGCTCTACACCGCGGTCGAGGGCGTCTCCCCGTTCCGCCGTACCTCGCCGCTGTCGACCATGCAGGCCGTGGTGACCGAGGAGCCGACGCCGTCGGAGAAGGCGGGCGTCCTGGGCCCGGTCATCACGGCGCTGCTGCGGAAGGAGCCGGAGGAGCGTCCGCAGTCCGCCGAGCTCGAACGGATGCTGCTGGAGGCGATGGAGGGACGCAGGCCCCAGTCGGCGCAGGCGTATGTGCCGACGCAGACGGTGCCCCGGGGGGACGCGGGGGCGGCGACCGCGCAGCTGCCCGCACCGGGTGGCCTGCCCCTGTCCGTGAACCCGTCCGCGAACGGGCCCCTGAATCCGTCCGGAGTCGCACCCGGCGACACCCCGCTGGGCCCACCGTCCGGGCACCCCGTCCGGCGAACCGCGACCGGGCCCGCGCCGGCGCCCGCAAAGCGACCCGGCCGCTGGCGAAGGGCGCTGCTCGCCGTCGCCGTGGTGGCTGCCGTCGCCGGCGGCGCGGCATACGCCGCCGTCGAGTACACGGGCCGTGGCACGGGCACGGCGGCCGACGGGTCCGGTTCCTCCAGCGCGCCCCAGTCCCAGGCCTCCACCGGGAGCCCGGGGGGCGGGGCTTCGTCCGGAGAGGACCCCGAGGGCTTCACCCGGACCACGGACCCCGAGGGCTTCACCCTGCTCGTACCGAACGGCTGGGTACGGCAGCTGGACGGCAACCAGATCGACTACACGCCCGACAACGGCCGCCATCGCATCCGCATCAGCATCGATGCTTCGCCCGACTTCGAGAACCCGTACATGCACATGCTCGACGTGGAGAAGACCGTCGAGAAGCGGCTGCCCGAGTACAAGCGGCTGACCCTGCACTCCAACGTCTTCCGCGACCACGCGGAGTCGGCGCTCTGGGAGTTCACCTGGACCGAGACCAAGGACCACCCAGGCAACCGCCGTGCGATCGACCAGGTGTACTACGCGGATGACGGCACGGAGTACGCCGTCTATATGTCCGGTCCGGCAGAGAACTGGTCCGAGATCAGACAGCAGTTCGACACCGTGCTCCGGAGCTGGCAGCCCCCTCCGTCGGACGGCTGACGCCGGACTGGCGCCCATCCGCTTCGCCGGCCCACGCGTGCCATGCCCGGCGAGTGCGAAATGTGATCTGACAGCGCCCGCCGTGGCGATAAGCCCCTGATCAGGGCTTATTTGCCAGTGATCACTGGCACGATGTGTGGAGCTCCCGAAAAGCTGTTACCGACGGGTACCCAAAGGCGGGATTGCGTCATACCCTCGCCCCCATGACGGACTCGCAGGCCCTCGCTCCCCACTCCAGCGCCCCCCTCGGCACCAACCCGGTCGCCGCCGCCCCGGCCGGTGTGCGTACCGCGGCCGACGTGGTCACGCCCGAGGTGGTCGCCCAGCTCACCCGTGGTGTCGTCGGCTCAGGCCGCACCGCCAACCACAGCCCCTTCACCGGGGAGAAGCTCGCCGATCTACCCGAGTCCACGCCCGACGACGTGGCCGAGGCATTCGCCCGTGCCCGCGCCGCCCAGCCCGCCTGGGCCGCGACCTCCGCGCGAGCCCGTGCCGCCGTGCTGCTGCGCTTCCACGACCTGGTGCTGGAGCGCCAGGCGGAGGTGCTGGACCTGATCCAGCTGGAGACCGGCAAGGCCAGGCTGCACGCTCAGGAAGAGGTGCTGGGTGTCGCCATCGCGGCCCGGCACTACGGGCGCATGGCGCCGGCGTATCTGAAGCCGAAGCGGCACACCGGTGCCGTTCCGCTGCTCACCAAGACCACCGAGCTGCGCCAGCCGCGCGGTGTGGTCGGCCAGATCGCCCCCTGGAACTACCCGTTCGAGCTGTCCGTGGGCGACGCCCTGCCGGCCTTCGTCTCGGGCAACGCCATCGTGATGAAGCCCGACACCGAGACAGCGCTCACCGCGCTGTGGGCCCGTGACCTGCTGATCGAGGCCGGCCTCCCGGCCGGGGTCTTCCAGGTCGTGCTCGGCGAGGGCCCCGTCGTCGGCCCCGAGGTCGTCAAGCACGCCGACTACGTCTCGTTCACCGGCTCCACCCGTACCGGACGCGAGGTCGCCCAGGGCGCCGCCGCCCGCCTCGTCGGGGTCACCCTCGAACTCGGCGGAAAGAACGCGATGCTGGTGCTGCGCGACGCCGACGTGGACAAGGCAGCGGCCGGCGCCATCCGTGCCTGCTTCTCCTCCGCCGGACAGCTCTGCATCTCCATCGAGCGGCTGTATGTGCACGAGTCGATCGCCGACGCCTTCCTGGAGCGCTTCGCGGCCCGCACCAAGGCGATGCGTCTCGGCCACTCCCTCGCCTACGGCGCCGACATGGGCTCCCTGGTCGGCGAGCGCCAGCTGCAGAACGTCAAGCGCCATGTCGAGGAGGCCGTGGCCAAGGGCGCGACCGTCGTCGCGGGCGGTGTCCACCGCACCGACATCGGCCCGTACTTCTACGAGCCGACCATCCTCGACGGCGTCGAGGCGCCGATGGCCGTCTGCGGCGAGGAGACCTTCGGGCCGGTCGTCTCGATCTACCGCTTCACGGACGAGGACGACGTCATCGAGCAGGCCAACGCCACCGCCTACGGGCTGAACGCCAGTGTGTGGACGAAGGACGGCCGGCGCGGACACGCGGTCGCCGCCCGGCTGCGTACCGGCACCGTCAACATCAACGAGGGCTACGCACCCGCGTACGGCAGCGTCAAGGCCCCGATGGGCGGCATGAAGGACTCCGGCCTCGGCCGCAGGCACGGCTCGGAGGGCATCCTCAAGTACACGGAGGCCCAGACGGTCGCCCACCAGCGGCTGATGCCGCTCGCCCCGTCATTCGGCCTGGACGACGAGAAGTACGCGGCCCTGATGACCACGTCCCTGAAGGCGATGAAGGCCCTGCGCCTCCGGTAACCCGCTCCAGCCCCGCCGCCAGCCGCGCCAAGCCGCGCCCGCACCGCACAGCACCCGTACTCGCACCGAGGAGAGCCATGTCCGATCTTCCTGAGTCCTCAGCAGCCCGGAACCAGGACGAGAACGACGGGAGCGACGTGAACGGATCCGAAGCCGACTCGGCGTACGACTACGACGTCGTCGTCATCGGCTCCGGATTCGGCGGCTCGGTCTCGGCACTGCGCCTCAGCGAGAAGGGCTACCGCGTCGGCGTCCTGGAGGCGGGCCGCCGCTTCACCCGCGAGACCCTGCCCAGGAACTCCTGGGACCTGCGCAACTACCTGTGGGCCCCGGCCCTCGGGCTCTTCGGCATCCAGCGCATCCATCTGCTGGGCAATGTGATGGTGCTGGCGGGCGCGGGTGTCGGCGGCGGCTCCCTGAACTACGCCAACACGCTGTACGTACCGCCCGCTCCGTTCTTCAACGATCCGCAGTGGAAGGACATCACGGACTGGCAGGAGGAGCTGAAGCCCTACTACGACCAGGCCAAGCGGATGCTGGGCGTGCGGCTCAACCCCACCATGACCGCGTCCGACGTGCACCTGAAGGCAGCCGCCGAGGCCATGGGCGTCGGCGACACCTTTCACATGGCTCCGGTGGGTGTCTTCTTCGGCGACGGCAGGGACGCCGCCGGAGAAGACGGGACCGGCGGCACGGCGAAAGTCCAGCCGGGCGCCGAGGTGCCCGACCCCTACTTCGGCGGCGTGGGCCCCTCGCGCCGCGCCTGCACCGAGTGCGGCGAGTGCATGACCGGTTGCCGCCACGGCGCCAAGAACACCCTCAACGAGAACTACCTCCACCTCGCCCAGAAGGCGGGCGCGGTCATCCACCCCATGACGTCGGTCGTCGCCGTCACCGAGGACTCGCGCGGCGGCTTCGCGGTCAGGACACTTCCCACCGACCGGAAGCGCAAGGGCAGCGGGCGTACGTTCACGGCGCGGCGGATCGTCGTCGCAGCCGGGACCTACGGCACCCAGACCCTGCTGCACCGGATGAAGGACACCGGGCTGCTGCCCCGTGTCTCGGCGCGGCTCGGCGAGCTGACCCGTACCAACTCGGAGGCGATCGTCGGCGCCCAGACCGACAACCGCCGCTACCACAAGGCGCACGGGGTGAAGAAGGTCGACTTCACCAAGGGCGTCGCGATCACCTCGTCGATCCACCCGGATTCCGACACCCACATCGAACCGGTCCGCTACGGCAAGGGCTCCAACGCCATGGGGTTCGTCACCGTCCTCCAGGTGCCCTTCAGCGCCAAGCACCGGGTCGCTCGCTGGGCCGCGCACACGGCAAGGCGCCCCTTGCTGGCGATGCGGGCGCTCTCCAACCGGCGCTGGTCCGAGCGGACCATCATCGGTCTGGTCATGCAGTCGCTGGACAACTCACTGACCACCTACCGCAAGCCGAAGGGCCTCGGCAAGGGCCTGCTCACCGCCCGCCAGGGGCATGGAGCGCCCAACCCCACGCAGATTGCCGCGGCCACCGAGGCAGCCACGCTGATCGCGAAGGAGATCAACGGCTTCGCCGGCTCCAACATCGGCGAGCTGATGGGCGCCCCGATCACCGCCCACTTCCTGGGTGGCTGCCCGATCGGCGCCTCCGCCGATTCCGGGGTGATCGACCCGTACCACCGGCTCTACGGACACCCGGGCATCTCGGTCGTCGACGGCGCGGCGGTCTCCGCGAACCTCGGTGTGAACCCGTCCCTGACGATCACGGCCCAGGCCGAGCGGGCGATGTCGTTCTGGCCCAACAAGGGCGAGGAAGACACCCGCCCGGAGCAGGGGGCGGCGTACGAGCGCCTGGCGCCGGTGGCGCCGAAGTCGCCGGCTGTCCCGGCGGACGCCTTCGGTGCGCTGAGCCTGCCGTTCCTGGGGATTCCGGCGGTCCCGCCGAAGAAGTGACCCACCGGTTCCGGACCCGGCCCGGACATGAGAGAGGCGCTGCACCCCCCTCCGAGTGCAGCGCCTCTCTTGCTTTGTGAGCCTCCGCGACCCCGCCCGGTCGTCCGCGAGGTGGCACGTGTCGTGCGCCACGCCGGTCCTGGGCAGGGGTGAGGCGTAAGAGGAAGCCGAATTTGTTGGTTCCGCATGCATGACGTGTGATCGGCGTGAAGGGTTGTCCCGACGCTCACAGAAAATTTATGTGACTGGTGTCACAGGCCTCCCGAGGGAAGCGGCCGTACTCGTTCCGTGACTAATACACGGACAACCATGTACACCTCATTCGGGTCGAATACAGCGCTGACACAGCCGACACGTGGGTAGCGCCCGCCACACCGAAGCATCGAGGTCGTAGATGAATCGCCTTTCCGTCCCGGCCGCACTGCGCCGCAGCGCGGCCGGACTGGCCGCCGCCGGTCTGCTGGCCGTGCCCGGTCTCGCCGCCGCACCCGCCTTCGCGGCCGAGCCGGATCCGGTCTTCACCCTCAGCGGTCCGTCCGATGTGGGTCTGCACGCCTACCCCGCGTCCGGGAAGCCGAAGAGGGCGGTCGTCGACTTCGATGTGGACAACCCGGCCAAGGACGAGGAGGGCTACTTCGAAGGCGAGTACACCGTCACCTTCGACCTGAGCGGCCTGGCCGGTGTCGCGGACGTCCGCTTCGATCCCGAGGGCGGCAGCTCAGATTGCAAGATCACCGGGATGCTCGGCGTCTGCCACGACTGGGGTATCTGGCCAGGGCTCGGCAGTGTCGCCCGCCTGGAGATCACCGCGGCGAAGGGAAGCGAGATCGGCGCGTCCGGGACCATCCAGGTCACCGGTAAGGCCGAGGGCGCGACCTTCACCTCCCACTCGACCAAGGTCGAGGTCGGCGGTGTGGACTTGGTCATGAAGCCGCTCAACCTCAAGCAGGAGGTCAAGCCGGGGGACGCCCAGCCCGCCAGACTCACCTTCGCCAACACCGGCACGTCCGCCGCCCAGCAGGTACTGGTCACCCTCGTGTACTCGCACGGCATCGAGATCCCCGAGCGCTACTCCAACTGCGAGTACGCCCAAGGCGACACGGCCTTCGGGAACACCTACACCAAGGCGGTCTGCCTGCTCGACGGGCCGTTCGAGGCCGGCGAGGTGTACGAGCTGACGGAGCCCTTCACCGTCAAGGCGGCCAAGCACGCCTTCTACGAGGACTTCATCTACCGCGTCACCGAGCACAGCCCGAGCGCGCTGAAGGCGGAGCGCGGCGGTGCCGCGTTCACCCGGGGGACGGGCGCCCCGCTCGCGCTGAAGAAGCTGTCCGCGGCGGCGCGCGGCGCGGACCTCGACCCCTGGGACAACCAGCAGGAGCAGTCGATCCGCGCCAAGAACACCGCGGACTTCGTCGCGTACGGCACCAGCGTCGAGAAGGCCGAGGCCGGCGAGACGGTCAAGTCGACCATCGGCTTCCGCAACAACGGTCCCGCCTGGGTCGCCTACCTCCGCTCCGGCGAGGACATCGGCACCGCCGACGTCAAGGTGCCGGAGGGCGCCAAGGTCACCAAGAAGCCGAAGAACTGCCGCGCCGCCACCGCATCCGGTGACCTGCGCGAGAAGCAGCTCGGCGCGCCGCGTTACTTCTGCACCGTCCCGATGGTCGTGATGGAGAACGAGGACTTCGCCCTGCCCTTCGAGATGAAGATCGAGAAGGTCGTGAAGCAGGCCACCGGCTCCGTCACCGTGCGGGGCTGGTACGAGGAGGAGCCCGCGCTGCACTTCGACCCGAACATGCGCAACAACACCGCCAAGATCGTCCTGAACGGCAAGGACGACTCGGCCGCCACCTCCGGCTCGGGTTCCACCTCGGGTTCCACCTCGGGCTCTTCCACAGGTGGCACGACGGGCGGCTCCGTCGGCGGTTCGAGTGCCGAGGGCGGCACGACCGGCGGCGCCGAGGAGTCCGGCGGCACGTCCGGTTCGGGCTCCGGGTCAGGTGGCGGGCTCGCCTCGACCGGCACCACGGTCATGCTGACCGGCGGTGTCGCAGCCGTCGCACTGGCACTCGGCACTGTGCTGTACGCCAAGACCCGCAGGCGCGCCGCCCAGCGGTAGTCGCACCTCGGCAGCGAGTGGTGAACCCGGCTGGGGGGGGGGGGGGGGGGGGGCCCCCCCCCCCCCCCCCCGCGCCGCCGCGGCCGGGCGGGCGCCCGCCGGCCCCGGGCCCCCCCCGCCGGCGGGCGCGCGCGCG
>NZ_JBHXFA010000109.1:0-25608 GCF_042724175.1 Streptomyces sp. NPDC127084 | reverse complement strand
TCTCCCGCTCGGCATCAGACAGCACAACAGGCGGGATCTTCGGTCCAGGACGACTCACACCAGACCAACGACGAATCTTCGACTCAGGACACTAGCGACCGCCACGTGGCCGCACAGCGAGCAACCTGCCCAACCGCGTCATGGGCATGCTCTTCCACTGCCTCCACCACGGCAAGCCTACGACGCTACGAAGGCCTTCCCAATCCTCTCCACCGCCGTGGCTTGGCGCCCATCCGCGTGGGATGTCTTGTCGCCCCCACACTCGCATCGGAGGACACGGGGCGGCCGAGTCCGATGCGGGGCACCCGGATGCTCTACAGGACGGCCGTGAACTGAGGGCTGTCACCGCGCTGACCTGCGGTGACCAGCAAAGACAACGGCCGCTGGCCCCCCTCACACGACAGGTAGTTCTTGGTAGTGCAGCCTCCCCGTGACAGGCCCAGGCCGTGGACGTAAAGATCGGTACGGGTGCCGCCCGGCAGGTCCTTCTGGGCCTGTCCGTCGCGGCGGGCGATTGCGGCGTGGCTGATGGGCCCGGCAGACCGTGGAGTCGACGTGATCTCCCAGGCGATCAGCCCGGCCGCCTTCGCCCGGGCCCGCAATCGGGTCAGCAGTTCGGGCCAGGTGCCGTCGTGCGCCAGTACCGCACGCAGCGTGCTCATCGCCATAAGCAGCCATGGCTCCCACGAAAAACAGGCCGCCAACCTTCCAAGCCCTTGAAGACAAGGCAACACGCCCCTCACTACCCCCGCGATGCGCCCGGCGAAACTTTGTCAGCGAGCCGTCGATGAATTCTTGGTGGCCCGGGGTTCGGGTCCGGCGGTCCGGTTGGGAACCCCCGTTCAATCCACTAGTTGGTGGATTGATGCGCTTCTCACCAAGTTGCAGCATGTCTACATATCGAAGAAAGCAGGCGGTCCTGCGGGTGACCTTCGGGCAGGTTGTGGACAGCACCTTGCAAGTGAGACGGACGTGGATAAACACAGTCAGTGGAATACGTCCGCACTAAATGCGCAATGCCCGAGAGGTTTACCGTAAAACAATAATGCAGTTGGCCCCTGGTTGAACCGCACTCCTCCGGAAATCGTCCCGCAGTGGACGGGGCCTGGAGTATCTCGGGCAGCACTACAACCGTCCATTTCTGCCGACCACTCACGCCTCGCCATTACAAGGAGCCCGGCATGGCCACGCATGTGATCGATGAGTTCCCGCCCACACCAGGAGATGGCGGTGATGCCCTCGCTGCGTGGACTCGCGCCTTGAGAGAGAAAAGCCCGGTGTGGTTCAACAAAGCCGTAGATGTTTGGCACGTCTTTGACTACGCCACAACACAACGCGTGCTCTCCGACACATCGACCTTCTCGTCCGACATGTCCGCCGTCGCGCCAGCCACCTTGTTTATAAAAAGTAACTTCATGCGCATGGACCCACCCGAGCATCGCAAATATCGTGCGCTCATCGGGCAGGCATTCAATGCGCGAACTGTGGAAGGCCTTCGCCCACGCATAGCGGACATCACACGCAGCCTTCTGGACGCGGTTGGGAGATCCGAACGGTTTGACATCTCCAACGCATTGAGCTTTCCACTGCCGGTGACGGTGATTTCCGAACTGTTGGGCGTCCCCCCATCTGATCGCGCTCTTTTCCGAACGTGGGCTGATGACATGTTTTCCGCCAACTTTGAAAAACCTTTCGATCGTGCCGTCGTCGAGAGACTGGAGGCGGCAGTTTCTCCCATGCACGCGTACCTTATGAAGCACGTTCGGGATCGACGCTCGGCGCCGCGTGAGGATCTCATCAGTCGTGTCGTAAAGGCTGAGGTGGACGGTCAGCGCCTGGATGACGAGGACGCGGTGACTTTTGCCGCCTTGCTTTTCATCGCCGGACATGTAACAACACTACTCCTGGTCAACAACGCTGTACGGTGCCTGGACGCCAACCCGCGAATATTTGCGGAGCTGATTGGAAATCCGGCCGGAATTCCCGCGATAGTCGAGGAGACACTCCGCTTCTATCCACCTTTCCTAGGCGTACCGCGCCTGACTACTACCGAGGTGCACTTGTGCGGAGAGCGAATACCCGCCGGGAGTGTGGTAGTGCCATCGTTGCTGTCTGCGAACCGTGACCCAGCCAGGTTCCCAGATCCGGATCGTTTCGCTCCGGGCCGCCACGATAAACATGTGGCCTTCGGTCACGGCATTCACTTTTGCCTGGGAGCTTCTTTGGCGCGGTTGGAGGCCGAAGTCGCTTTGAGTATGCTGGTCGACCGCTATCGGGACATTCGGCTCAACGACGAAGAAGCACCAGAATTCTATCTGGCCCAGGGAGTCCTCGGCCCTAAACAATTGCCTGTCCGCGTATGGCCGAATCGGGAGGCTACCTAGAATGCGCTTCCAGGTACTCGGTCGGTTGAGCGTTGAGGATGGTGGGCAAGCGGTAGACCTCCCGCCGTCCAGGCCGGCGACACTGCTCGCCGCCCTGCTCCTGCACCACGACGAAGTCGTTCCGATCCATGTGTTGCAACGAGCAGTGTGGGGTCAGTACGTGCCCACTACAGCGAAATCGACGATACAAACCTACATCTCGCGGCTCAGGCGCCTTTTCGTCAAATACGGATGGTCTAAAGATCTGATCGTCACTATGCACGGCGGATACCGCATCATGGTAGGCCCCGCAGGACTTGACCTAGCGCGGTTCCGGGAATTGGCTGATGCGGCGGAGGCGGCTGAAGACCCCCAAATTGAGCGGAGTCTCCTCGTAGAGTCACTTAGGCTATGGCGCGGGGCCCCACTGACCAACGTGGATTCGCCAGGGTTGCATAGATTCGAAGTGGCTGACCTCGAAGGGAAATGGTTGCGTGTTGCCGAACGCCGCTTTGATCTTGAACTGTGCCAGGAACTTGGTCGGCACGCTCTTGCCGATTTGCGTTCCGCGGTCGCACGCCGTCCCGATCACGAACGGTTCCGAGAGCAACTAGCAGAGGCTCTCATTCAGAGCGGCAGACGAGCGGAGGCGCTTGCTGAGGTTCGCCAGGCCCGAGGCTACTTCCATAACGATCTCGGTGTCTCTACAGGTCCGGTGCTGCGCCGAATTGAGGAGTCCCTCAACCCAAGATCGCATGGACCAAGGGCGGGGAGCCCGTCTGATGGACTTCGATCGAACAACGAGGATAGCTCTTGGCATCAGCTGCCAGCCGACCTGCCGCAACTCGTTGGCCGGGATGCCGAGACGGCGTCCTTGACTCAACGACTGACTACTTCCCAGTCAGGCCCGACAGTCCTCGTCCTCACGGGACCCCCAGGGGTGGGAAAGTCCGCCCTAGCCATCCACTTGGCGCATCTCGTGAAGGACGCGTACCCCGGCGGCTGCTCGTGGATGCCGCCGAAACCCGCCGGAGGACTTGAGCATCAACGCGGCTGCGAGGCATCACCTGGCGTCGAGCCTTCAACCGCAGCGCTAGGCAGCGCAGCAGGAGCCCTCGAATGCCTGCCGGACGAGGGCCGAAGGCTCGTGATTTTGGACGACATACAGAGCTGCGAGCAGGCCGAAGGCCTACTTCCACACATTCCTGGGTCAGCGGCGATTGTCACTAGCCGTAGGAGTCTCGCCGACCTTGCGATCAGCCGGGGCGCCTGCTGCTTCCGGATCGGCACCGTGACAGGGGCCGCGTCCGAGGAACTCCTGAGTGATCTTATCGGGCCCGATCGAATGGCAGCGGAGCCGCGAGCGGCAAAGGAGTTGGCTGCGTTGTGCGGCGGGTTCCCCATTGCACTCCGCGCCGCGGCGCTATGGCTGGCACTGCGTCCACATTGCCGCATCGAGGAGTACGTTGCGTCCGTCCGCGCCGATCCGCTGGCGATGCTCTCGTTGGTCGACTCGGCGGGAAACTCGCTAGCGGCGCTCCTGCGGCAGGCGACATCCGAACTAGACCGCCACACGCTGCGCACTTTTGCGGCCGTAGGCCGCATTGGCACAGACGAGGTCACTGCGGAGCAGTGCGCAGCGCTGCTCCGTGTCGACCCCACACGCACTGCTCCATTGCTTGAGGCGTTGGTGGAGCGCAGCCTCCTCGAGGAGGGCCCTCCGCGTCGCTTCCACATGCATCGGGCATTTCAGGCCTTCGCATGCTCCCTCGCCATAGCATCCTAGATTTCCAGCGGTAACAAGTACGACATAAGAGCACGAGACGGAAGTGAAAGAGGCGATGAGTGTACAGGATGATGTGTATAGCGAAATTGCGCAGACCCGACCGAAGCTCCATCGAAACGTTCTTTTTGCAAAGGTCTCGGACGGAGTAGTCTTCCATAATTCCAGCAAGGGATTCCGGATCCGATCGCGGTCAGGCTATGACTTCGCGTCACTACTTGTCCCATTCTTGAACGGCGAGCATCGGGTCTGTGATCTCTGCCGAGGCCTTGCCCACGCCCAGCGCGGCCGCGTGGTCGAACTGGTGCAGGCGCTCTACGAGCATGACTTCGCTCGAGCAGCCAGCCCGCCCGACCCGGAACTCCCAGCGCTACCGGACCCGGTGCAAAGCGTATTTGCCGATCAGATTGGCTACATCGACCATCACCGAGACGGTGCTGAACAGGCCTTCAAACGATTTCGTGACACACGGGCCGCGGTCCTTGGCACAGACGCCATCGCCGAATGGTGCGCACTCAGTCTCATCAGAAACGGTGTCGCTCACGTCGCCGTCACACCACCGTCGCACGATCAATTCGCCCAAGTCCGGATGGAAGCACAATCACTGGCTGCGCAGGGATGCCCTGCGCAGGTTGAGGAGATACCCGTCACGGCGGCAACGCTGCATTGGAATGACCTGGAAGGGTACGACGTTGTTGTGGTCTGCCCACGCAGCGGCCCCCGCCAAGTGGTGGAACTGCTACGAGACTTGCGTCCAGTTGGCCGAATGCTCATCCCCGTGTCCAGGGCAGGTGATCGGATCGTGGTGGGGCCCCTGACGGCGGACGAAACTACGGCATGCTGGGCATGTGCAGCCCTGCGCATGGATGCCAACGGATGCCTTCGACAATTCGGCGAACTGTGGCGCAGAGCAGCTCTGCCTGACTTGGTCGAGCCTGAAGTGTGTCTGACAGGGCCGGCTGCCGCAGTGTTGGGTAACCTGCTTGGCTACGAGGTGTTCCGGCTGCGTACCGGCGCATTGCCAGCTGAGACAGACGGTCACGTCATAGTGCAGGATCTGAACTCCCTCGATGTGACGTCAGAACGTGTTCTACCGCACCCGAATTGCCCGTTCTGCGTACCCACCAAGGGAGAAGCCCCAGAGCTCGGAGCCGAAGTGTGGGGGGAGGCCGCTAACCTTGAGGAGGCGGAAGTTGACGCCCTTCACGGGCCTCTGCAGAGTACCGGGTACGAAGGGCGCTTGCTGCGGCAGTTTCGCTCCCGATCGATACTCGTCGGGCGGATGACCGGCGTCTTCACCGAATTCAGCGACGACGCGCTGGTTCAATCTCCCGTGAAGGCAACTCTACTGAGCTTTGGTGCGGGTGCCAGCGGGCAATTGACAGTCGAGACATTCGATGTTCACACCCTGCTCGGCGCTCGCATGCGGGCACTGTACAAGGCGGCAGCGCTGTACGCCGATTACGTGGTCCCTTTGCGCGATGTCGTTACGAGCCCATGCCAGATTTCGAGTATCGCGGGGAATCTCGTGACCGTCAGCGGAACTCACGATGCAGGCACCGAAGCTGAAAGCTGGGTACAAGCCACGTCGTTGTGCAGTGGTGAGGAGACGCTTGTCCCGGCGGGCGCGGTGAGTACTCACGGCACGTGGAACGAGAGACGAATATGGTTGCCAGGTGCTCCCGGAACAGGAGCAGGCAGCACGCTGAACGACGCGCTGTATCGCGGCCTGCTCTCAGTAATTGCTCACAGAGCCGTCGACGAGGCCCTCAAGGGCCGCCGACCCATTCGCCTTGTGCGTGAAATCCCCCATGAACAGAGTCCCGAGTTGACTTTTCTCCTACGATGCGCTCGTGATTTTGACATAGAAGTGGAACTTCTTGACTTGGGTGAACACCAGCACTCCGGCGCTAATGTCATTGTGGCGCGCGCGAACGGGGAGCAACCAGTCGTCGCCTGCGAAACGACCGCAACGGGCGCCGCCGTGCAAGCCGCCGTGACTTTGCTGGGCCGGGCTCAGCTCCGTCGAGCCCCGGACGCCGCCGACACCCTCCCGAAAAATATTTGGACGCCAGCGGACGTCGGGTTCATCCCAAGCGCCGGTGAAACGCCACTTGCCACACAGCCGGCCGCTGACTTGCGGACCATACTCCGCCAACTGCAATCATCCGGCAGCGATGTGTTCGCTCTGTCCCGTACCTCCGCCGATCTAGCGGCTGCCGGCGTATTCACGGCCCGCGTTCTGCTGACCGCACCTCACGCATGAGAGGACAAGTCTGATGCCTGCACCCATAGCATGGTCCTCCGCCTGCGATCAGCTCCGCCGAACCGTCAGGGCGGGACTGGCAAGCGGTGGGTGGAGTCACGCACGTGTGACGGCGCGACCCCTTGGTATCGAGGACGTCATGAAAGACGTCGTGTCCCCGCCTGACTGCCCGACGTCTGCACCAGCTGCAGAAGCGGAAACGGTCGACGTCCCTCTCCATCTCTGTGCCGATTCCGTCGTCATTGGCCCGATACTCAGCAAGCGTCCGTGCAGCTGGTGCTTGGCTCGCCGCTGGCAGAGCTTGCGTTCGTCTGTGGTGCGGCAGGCCTTGGAAACCCGTTCCACGTTCAAAGCTGTCGGCCAACCCGCGACAGCGGGACGGTTTACTGCGGATGTGGTGGCCGCAGTGGCACTGGCCCGGCTCCATCAACCAGCTTCCATCACCGGCGTCGACGTGGTCGGCCTGGACGGAGTCACGATCCGTCGCTTGCCTCTCATCGCGGACCCAGACTGCCCCGTGTGTGGGTTGGCAACTCTGGCCCCCACCACGCAGGTAGATGCCGAACGTACGTCAGGCGACTCCGAAAAACTTCGCCTGCGGAGTCCTAGTGCATACCCGCTGAACCCGCTCGCTCTGGCCAACCCGGTGTGCGGAACCGTCGGCGCGCGTGTCATCCGGGAATTGGCTTCTCCAACAGTTTCTCGCTCAGGCGGATCCTTCACACTGCGTGCCGGAGGTCACCTACACACCACCCAGTGGAGCGGTGACACCATGTGCTTCGCCGATAGCGACAGGCTGGCGCTCTTGGAGGCCTTGGAGCGCCGTGCCCGGGCTGCGCCACCCTCGCGGGCACGCCCGGCTTTGGTCGCGCCGCTCGCCGAGCTAAGTCGCGACGCCTTGGACCCTCGCATGACTGGGATCTACCCGCCTGAGGCGTACGTGGACGTCGACTACCTGCAACCGTTCTCGGCGACGCGTCCCATCTCCTGGGTAAGCGCGTACTCGCTACGCGACCACTGCGCCCGCCTCGTGCCAGAAGCGATGGTCTATCCCCACGGCCCAGCAGTCGGCGGCCGATTCGTCCAAGCATGCTCCAGCGGCTGTGCCTCTGGGGGCACCGCAGACGAGGCCGTGCTCTACGCCCTTCTCGAAGTCATCGAACGCGACGCCTTCCTTCTCGCCTGGTACGCCCGAGCGGAACTGCCTGAGATTGATCCACTGCAACAGGTGGGACTGCGGGCCCGCCACTCCGCGGCGAGGTTGGAAATGCTCGGCTACCGTGTTCGCTTCTTCGACACGCGGATGACCTTCGCCGTCCCTGTCGTCACCGCCGTTGCGGAACGCATGGACGCTGGTTATGGTCGGCTGTGTTTCGGTGCCGGCGCGCACCCTGAGCCTGAAGCAGCGCTGCAGGCAGCGCTGTCGGAGATCGCCACGGCAGTCCCCCGCCTTCCTCGCCTGACACACCGCCATCGAGCGAGACTAACCGCGATAGCGGCGGACTTCCGGAAGGTAAGCGAGCTCAATGATCACTGGCTGCTTTACGGACTCCCGGAAATGGCGCGGCATGCAGCGTTTCTACTGAAGAACCGTGACGAACTGCGCCCACTGCACGCCCTTGCGCCTCAGCGGGGAGTCAGTAGCCCCTATGACGGGCTGCCTGGCATCCAAAGAGAGTTGAAGCGGCTCGTAGACCAAGCAACAGCTCAGGGCTTCGATGTATTGACTGTCGATCAGACGTCGGGCGAGCAGCGAGATCTCGGCCTATTCACCTACGGCGTTGTCGTCCCCGGTCTCCTACCGCTCGACTTCGGCTTGGTACGTGAGCGAGCAAGACACATGGCGCGGACGCTTTCAGCTCCTCGCGCTGCGGGCTTTACAGACCATGACCTCCGGCCGTGTGACGTGAATCCCGCCCCCCATCCATTCCCCTGATCACCCGGACTGGAGGGCGACCATGTCAACTGTCAAGCACTACATAGAATCCGTTACTAACCGGGTCCACTATTCCATCGAGCCGCCTGACTTCAAGCCCGACTTTGCTGATCGGCCACGCACATACAAGTTCTACCCCGAGATCGAACCCTTGCCGCTGCCGGAGCTCCGAGAGCATGATTCTTCTCGACTTAGCAACGTCTTGTTTGCACCACTCCCGCATTCCGGGAAGACTACTTCACCCAGATTTGACCTGCACCTTCTGGCCAGCATGCTGCGAGAATCATACGGTGAACTCGCTCGCCGACTGGCTGTTCACGCCAACCCAGACTTTCCCGCCCTAAACCGCTACGCCGACGCCGTCTGGTCTCGAGGTACTGCCTCAGGTGGCGGCTTGTACCCCGTAAATGTCTATTGGATCAATGGCACTAGCGGGCCATTGCGGCCAGGAGTCCAATACTACGCGCCCAAGCACCACGCCCTGCAACAGCTGTTGAGCGGCGACGTAACCCCCATCGTCCGTGATGCGCTCGGCTATCCGGGCCTTCCTTGCGATCAATACCTCGTCTTGGGTGTCAAGTTTTGGCAGAACGCCTTCAAATACCACAATTTTAGCTACCACGCTGTCACAATGGATGTTGGCGCCCTTCTGGAGACATGGCGGCTGTGGAGCAAAGCCCGCGGCATGACACTGCGACCCGCGCTGTGGTTTGACGAAGCGCGTCTCAGCACCCTTCTCAACCTTGCCCCGGAGGACGAGGGCATCTTCGCGGTCGTACCGCTCCCTTGGCAGGGCGGCCCGCCTGCTCACCCTGGTGCTCCGCCCCCAGACGCCCACGTACGTGCCACCGAGCAAGAACGATCCAAACGGCCTGCAACCTTCCCCATGCTGCGCGCCGTACACAGAGCCACTGCTGCTAACAACCAGCGCCCCGCCCGAGATGCGGCGGCGATGGCGGCAATCACTGCCACTGGAGGGGGACACAGTAAAGGTAATCCGGTCACGCTACCCGTCCCGGATCTCCTCAGCAAATCCCTCGGTGAGGCGCTGAGGACACGCCGCAGCAGTTTTGGTCGCTTTACCGCAATTCCAGCCCTGTCGCAGAGGAGCCTGGGCACCGTGCTGGCGAGCACTATGCCGGCTGCTGCCTTTCCATGCGACGCAACGGGCGACCTACCAGGGGCGCTTGTGAGGCTGTATGTCTTCATCAATCACGTGGAGGGGATCCGCCCCGGGAGCTACGCATTCGACCCCCAAATTCACGCCCTCTGGCCTGTCAGCACAATCCCCCCCGGCACCTTCCTCCAGGACTCGTACTTCCTGAACAACTACAACCTGAATGATACGGCCGCCGTCATCGTCGCGGCAGCGAGACCTACGGCAGCGCTCGACGCAATGGGCGACAGAGCCTACCGATTGGTGAACGCGGCTATCGGAGCGGTCGCCCAAGCGGCCTACATCACCTGCGCCTCGGCCCGACTCGGCTGCGGGGCTGCGCTGGGCTTCGACAACACCGCCTACATCAACGAACTCGGCCTAGCTGGTTCGGATGAAGTTCCTTTGCTGATTATCCTCATCGGAAACGAACGTACGGACACTGCGGATTACCACTACTCACTGGAGAGGCGCGATTTTTCATGACCCACAAAAAGTCCGAATGGGCGCTGGGGGACCACTTCATGCTGCGCGTCGCCGGACTGCCGATCGATTCCATCCATTCGCTGCGGTGTCCGCAAGTTCGAGGTTGGGCGGCGGCTGTGCTCAAAGGGGAAGATGCACTGCAAGAACGCGGCGCATACCTTAGTGAACACCTTCATGACATCGTCGCTTCCGAAGAGGATCCACTCAGGCGCCGCGCTCTACTCCAACTGCGTCGGTATATATGGAACAATCGTATGCCAGATGCCCGGGTCGTTAACGACCTTACCGCAGGACTTAACGAGAACACTGCTGCCGCCATTACCAGCTGGATGCACACCCGACAGCAGTGGCAGGACCTTCTGGACGAAGGGGAAGAGGTCCTAAACAAAGACGTCCGGGCAGCGCGCCGCGCCCTACGCGCACTTAGCTACGAGCCGCGGTTGCGACGAGGAGTGCAAGTGGCCTCTCCCTTGTTGGAAGAGCGGCTTGAGGGATACGCACACGCCGACTCCCAGTATCTCGACAAACGCCAGCGGCGACTGGAGCGCTCGCTACTGGAATACGTTTACCGGGCCGCTTGCAAGACCAGTCCCTTCTCGACGTTCACTGCCGTTGTACCGGGGCGGTTCACGGAAGGGGCCGACGTCCCCATGCGAGCCGCAGTTCCCCCGTGCTGGAGAGTTCACCCTCGCATCAACGTGTCAGTTCTGACCCGCATAGCTGACCTCCTCCTGGACATCGATAACATCTGCCGAGATCTCCCTATGGCGCTAGCCTCCGGTTGCCAGACCGCAGTAGACCGCGTGCGCTTCGTTCGGCGATCCATCAGCGCCGCGGAGTCGAACGGCACTTTTGACGCGGTCCGCGAACACCTGTTCGTCCTGCGCAACAGCGCGCTCCTCGAGAGGATTGTTGCCCAGTTCGAACGGGAACCAGAGGTTCTCTGGGGAAATCTCGTCAACCGACTGGCCGGCGACGATGCTGGCGTACCCGAACGCGAGGCCTATGCACGGATCTTGCGAATTCTTTTGCGCCTCGGCCTTCTCCAAATCCCCGTTCTGCAGATCGACGTGCACACCACCGACCCACTCCGTACGTTCAGTGCGTCACTGCGCTCACTGGGTTCCCCTGACGTCGAGCCCATCTACTCGCTACTGGACCATGTTGCAATACTGGTGGATACATTCGCGACGGCAGAAACGGCTGAGCGAGTCAAGATCCTACGGAAAATACGGTCAGAGCTGGAGTCAGTCTTCTCCTTGCTGGGCGCCCCGGTCAGCACCATACCAATCACCTTGCTCTTTGAGGATGCCCATCTCGCTGATGCGGAAGTTGTTGCGGGATACGAGGCATGGAACGGTGACATCGGAGAGGCACTGCGATCACTGGAGTCTGTACTTCCGATATTTGACGCTGCTCTGCCGCAACGACTGATGCTCAAAGGCTTCTTCATAGCGCGCTTCGGGCGTGGAGGGCGCTGTGACGATTTGCTCAAACTCATTTGCGAGTTCAACGAGGATCTCTTCGATCACTTCGCGGCGGTCTCCGCTGTGCGCCGCACATTTGACAAAGATGGCAACCTGATCCCGAATGTCAACTGGCTGCGGATGCCGGAGATGGAGGTATTGGACCGAGCGCGGGCAGAGTTCACCGAAGGCGTGCGTGGGATCTACGAGATCTGGGACAGAACGGAATCGGAAGTCGTTCTGGACGATTGCACCATCTCGCAAGTCGCAGAGGAGCTGCAAGGGTTGGCGACGAAATTCGCGATGCGTAGCCACTTCCTGCAGCCAGCGCATATCGATGGGGAGTTCCGGGCTGTTCTGAACCGTACTTACGGTGCGTCTCTTTTTCCCTTTACCCGGTTCACCCACCACCTTGAGGCGACCCAAAGCGCACTCGTGCCCATGCTTCGCGAGTCACTGAGGTCGTGGACGCCAACCGGTGCTGTCTTTGCAGAAGTGACTGGTGGCCAAATAACTACCAATCTCAATCTGCACAGCCGATTGACCGAACTGGAGATTGTCTGCCCCGGAGAGACGAGCTTTGCGCCCCGCCAACAGCGACTTTCCTTCGATGACTTGTACGTCGAGCACGACGAGAGCACCGACCGGCTAGTACTACGATCCAGAGCATCCGGTAATGAGGTCATCCCGGTCTACCTGGGGTACTTGGTGCCGACTGCCTTGCCCGAGATTCCGCGTACCTTGCTGCTTCTCTCGCCGTCCTCCACCGTGGTGATGGATATATGGGGCGGAGTGGAGGCGCGGCCCTCCCGCGCTGGCGGCGGTGTGACAGTGCACCCGCGTGTACGTCTCGGGGACCTCGTTGTTGCCCGGCGAAGCTGGACCGCACAGGCAGCCGACCTTCCGCGCCGGACTCCCGGCATGCCGGAGGAACGCTGGTACTTGGAGTGGCAACGATGGCGTCGCGCCCACCGGGTGCCGACCGTCGCGTTCGCCACCATCACACCGCACTCTGAGGATGACAATGCGTCAGAGCTATGGCGCCGGGGCACCAAGCCGTATCCCGTCGATTTTGACAGCCCGCTAAACCTGTCCGTTCTTGACCACCACATCAAGACAGAGGCAGCCACCGTCGTGTTCCACGAGATGCTCCCGGCTGAGAATGCCCTGACCGTGACATCGGATAGCGGCAGGCATGTAGCGGAGGTTGTCGTGGAGACCCTCACTCGCACCTGAAAGGACTTTCACATGAACAATCACGTCCACTCCGGGTCGGACGGCGAAATTCATGTCGTAAGAACTGGCACCTCGATCGTGCCCGAGCTGAGTGTCGGGTCAGAAAAGCCCTCGAGGGAGTGGCTTTCCTTCCATGTCTTCTACACGGCTTCGTCGCGGCCCCTCATATCCCAATGCATCGGGCCTCTCGTATCGGACCTGCGTAAGAATGATTTGATCCACGGCTATTTCTTCATCAACTACTGGCTAGAAGGTCCCCATGTGCGCCTTAGGTTGCTGCCGAGTTATCCCAAACTCACCGCTGAGGTGAGGGAGCGCACTGAAAACTCGATAGCGAATTTCCTGCGGATCCGCCCGGCGCTCTACGAGGTCACCTCTGACCACCTCCTGACCTACTACGACATGCTGTTCGCTGCGGAGTACCCGGAGACAGATCGATCTCCCTACCTTGACGCTAATGGACGTATGCGGCTGCGAAACAACAACACGTTCACCGTCGAAAAGTACGAGCCCGAATACGACCGCTACGGCGGAAGAGCAGGAATGACGCTGGCCGAATGGCATTTTGAGCAGTCCAGTGATCTCGTCGTTGCCATCGACCGAACTATGAATGTGCATCTCCGCAGCGTCCGCCTGGGCGTCTCCGCACAGCTCATGCTCGTGATGGCCACTGCGTTCCTGGGCGACACACTCGAAGTCGTCCGGTTCATGGACAGCTATACGGACTTCTGGAAGCGTTCGTTTGCCGGAACAGCCTTCGCCGACGACACCGCTCACGCGCATGCCTTTGAAGCCGACTCCACCCGAGTGAGCAATCATCTGACCGCTATCCATAACAGCCAGCAAGACGGCAAGAGTCATGGTCTACCGCCGTTCCTCAAACGCTGGGCCGAACATTCCTGTGAACTCGCCAGCCGGATCCGCGATGCAAGCGAAAGGATGCGTTTCCATTCCGCTGTCCGGAACGGAAATGGGGAACCGTTGCCTGTGGACAGAGTGCTGCGACTCCTCCTCAATTCCTACCTGCACATGACCAACAACCGGCTGAGCACAACCATCGGGGACGAATGCTATCTGGCATTCGTCATAGCCCGCTCGCTCGAACAGCACGAGCTGAAGGACGGTACACCATGACCATCACTCCCTCACCGCTCCTCAGCACCCGGCCAGCCGTCCGTCCGGATATTCAAATGGGTCCTACGATGCGCCGCGGACCCGCCACGTTCAGTACGGTCTTCGACCCCGCAGCAGGCCGGCGCTATGAGATCGGGGGGCGCCTTCGCTTTGTGCTGGGGAGGTTGAACGGCCGACGAACCCTTGCCGAAATTGGGTCAGCATACCACGGCACGTTCGGAGCGCGGCTCGACGAAGCCGGTTGGGGACGGATCCTAAGAGCCCTCAATGAGCGACAGCTGCTGGTCCTTCCCTCATCCTCCCCGAGGCCAAGTGTGTCAGGGAGCGAGTCTTCCCGCCCCACGCCCGCGCGCCCCCGGCCCGCGCGGTCCCTAAAGGCCGGGCGGATCGCCGTAATAGACCCGATGCGCCTGCTGGACCGCTGTACTCGACTTTTCCCTCCCAGGGTCACCGCAGCAATGCTAGGGGTTATGAGCACGCTCCTGCTAATTGAATTGGGCGCCCTCACTCTCTCATGGCCCGAGCTCGCAACTGATTGCCTGAAAATTTTGCGACATCCTGCTCTCCTGCTGTGGATCCCATTGCTGCTACTCCTGAGCACAGCGCTGCACGAGCTAGCGCACGGCTTGGCTGGCCGCTGGGCCGGAGCCACCGTCACCGAAATCGGCATCGCCTGGCATTTCCCCGCAGTCTTCCCCTACTGCAAGGTGGAGGGTGCCGATTTCCTCACCTCGCGGCGCCAGCGAGCAGTTATTGTCGCAGCCGGGCCGTGCGCCGGTCTTCTGACGATGCTCCCCGCCCTGCTCCTGTGGTGGTGGGGAAACGAAGGCGCATTTCGTACGGTTGCCTCTGGATTGTTGGTAGCTGGCTCCTTTACCACGGCCTGGAATCTGCTGCCGCTTCCAGGACTGGACGGCTACCGCATCCTCAGCGCCCTTCTAAACATGACTGAGCTCGCGCCGGAGAGCCGCCGCTATCGTACCCTCCTGAGGCGAAGGCAAAACCGTGACCGTGCCACGATTACAGTGAAGGATTACCCCGGGTGGGCAGGCCTTGTATATCGAAACTACCCGATTGTCGCTGTCAGCACAGCGGCCGTATACGGCTACGTATTTTCAAATGAAGCCGCCAGAGCCGCTGCAGAATTGACAGATATTCTGTTTTCCCCCGCCATCGCGGCAATCCCGATTGGAGTGGCAGCAGGAGTCATGGCATTCCTGTGGGCAGAGTCGAGCGTGCAATGACAAATGTAACCAACCCTCTCCAGACAGCTGCCGAACACATGAGAGATCTACTCCTTGCACGAAGCACGACGAAGACCTGTGCGGATGGACGCGACGCGGTTCCGCCGCTGGTCGTCCCGCTGGGAGTATCAGACATGCTCCACAAAGACGACACCCTTCTGTCGGCCCATGCAGCCGCCACTGTGCACATGACTCTGTCCGAAGTGCTGGTCGGTCCCTGGGGCGGGGGATGCGGCAACTGCCTGGCAATGCGATGGCAGCGCTTGCGCAGCCACGTCGAACGCGATGCTTTGGAGGCCGGCGCGGGCCCAAGAGGATCCGAAGGCCCGCCCTTGGTCACCGACTTTCTCGCGGATGTTGTGTGGGCCCATCATGAAGCTGGATCGAGACAGGGCCGAAGGCAGGCCCTGCCACAAGTGACCGCAGTAGACATCACCACACTACTCTCGCGCACGGTTGCTCTCCTTCCGGAACCGCTCTGCCCTACCTGCGGACCTGTAGAGACCGACAACGCGGAACGAGCAGCCCTGCATTTGGTGTCATGCCCCAAGCCTGCGCCATCTAGCTACCGGTTGCGCACCCCGCACGCGTTCAACCTTCCTGAGACCGCACTGGCCAACCCGGTATGTGGGGCGGTCACCTCCACCACGCACGCAGACCTGATGAGCTACAACGGGTCCCCCGTCAGCGGCAGTGCGGCTGTCCGGATCGCCACGGAAGGCCTTGTTGACATCTCTTTCCACGGCCACACCGATTCATATGCCACAAGCCGTGCAGTAGCTTTCATAGAAGGACTCGAACGGTACGCAGGACTGAACAGGGGGCGCAACGCGCCATTCGTAACAGACACCTACGCCAACCGTGGCGATCACGCACTCGACCCGCGCGCCAGGGGCGTCTACCGGCCAGAGGTATACCGACACAATCAGAAGCTCACGCCGTTCGACCCCGACCTTCCCATCCCCTGGGTTTGGGGCTACTCGCTTCGCGACGAGCGCCCCCTCCTGATACCTGCCCGATCCGTCTACTACGGCAGCGGGACAGCGCGCGAGAACTTTGTCTACGAATCCTCCAATGGAAGCGCGAGCGGTAGCTGCTTGGAAGAAGCCATCCTGTTCGGGCTCTTGGAGCTCATCGAGCGCGACGCGTTTCTTCTCGCCTGGTACGGCGGCGTTCCGCTCACCGAGATCGACCTCACCTACCATCGCTCTCCGGCCACCCGCGCGCTTATCGAGCGCATTTCGCTGTCAGGTCACAATGTGCGTGTATTCGACAACCGGCTGGACATGGATGTCCCTGCTGTTACCGCGGTCGCTATCAGGCGTGACGGTGGCGCGGGGCTGCTGTCCTTCGCAGCTGGCGCCAGCCTTGACGCTGCTGCAGCGGTTCATGCCGCAGTGTCAGAACTAGCAGCAGTCGTGCCATCCCTGGCTCGGCGGGTCAACAATCGGCGCGCGCAACTCACCGAGATGGCAGATGACTTCATGAAGGTTCAGGTACTTGCCGATCATGCCGAACTTTACGGTCTGCCCAGAATGGCCCAGTGGGCCAGCCGGTACACCGGCCCCAGCCATGCGGTCCCCTATGCCGAGATCTACGCGGGGTGGCAGGCCCGCCGCCCGGCTTCGACTGATCTACTCCATGACCTCGCTCATTGCCGCGAGCAGATCGTGGCGGCTGGCCACGACGTGATCGTCGTGGAGACCACAACCCCGGAGCAACTTGCCTGCGGATTGCGCTGCGTTGCGACCATTGCGCCCGGCATGTTGCCCCTTGACTTCGGTTGGGAGAAACAACGCGCGCTGGATCTGCCACGCCTAACCTCTCGATTCCACAAAGACCGCCTGCACCTTGCCCCGCACCCGTTCCCGTGAATGCAGCGCAGAGCGCAAAAAGGCCAATCGAAAGCAATGAAGCATGAGAGCAGCGACGTTAAGTGCGGTGGGAAGCCGCATCACGACTCCCCACCGCGAACCGCACCTCACTTAGGAACTGCTGCTAGAAGAGCTGCTGCAGCTTGAGCAAGAGGTCGAACCCCCGAGCAGCTCCTCGTCAACTCCCGTGTAATCTTGGATCTCAAAGGTCTCGGACTCCAGCTCTTCCATCTGAGCGACGAGCGAATCCAGCTTGTTGTGCTCCATGGTTTCCTCCTACGTGGATCCTTGAAATGCGTCCAGCTCCCGCTGAGTTGGACCGCTTTCCTCAATCGTAACTGCTTTTGGTCAAGGATCTGCCTGCATTTTGCGGACAGTCGACTGACATCTCGCAGACAATAGAAGGGTGAAGTTCCTGATGTCTTCCACCGACGACGTCATCAAAGCGGAGGTCTCGGACAGAGCGCTGTGCCGGGTCATTACCCTCCTGTACATCAACCTCGCCATCAGTGTGGTTCTCACCATCTGCACCCTCGTGCTGTGGAACCAGACCATCGACTATCAGATGGCTCACTTTGCCAGCGACGCCCCTATCAGCCCCAGCTCTAGGCGCCACTTCCTCGCCATGACGAACTGCATCACGCCCGCCGTGACACTGGCCCTGTCGCTCCTCTACCTGCGAGTAGCCAGCAAGCTGAGGAATGGTGCGAGGCGCACCTATGTCAGAACGCTGGTCATAGCAATTGCCAGCCTAGTCACTCTGGCCTACCCAACTTTCAGCTCTCAGTACCCCGTTTGGGTTCGTCTGGGACATGGTGCTCAGATGGTGCTAGCGCTAGCCCTGCTGCGGCTTGCAACCCGTCCCGCAGTACGTGCTCGGTTTCGCGTGCCAGGATCGTAGAAGGGGGGTTGCCCCCGGGATCGTGGGCACCGGTTGTCATGCGGCAGTGGCCAGCGGAGTTGATCGTTGCTCGTAGACATCTCAGGCACTCAACGTGTCAAGCGGCTTCGGCGAGAGTGCTTGGGAATGCCGTGTGTTAATCGAACAGCGTGTGGTGCTGGAGACAGTGGTAGAGCTGGCTGAGCATACGGTTGAAGAGGTTGCGTTGGGCGGCGGCGTGCCAGTCTCCGTGGTCGTCACGGCGGCGCCGGAAGTGGGCTTTGGCGCCTGGCGAGGCGGTGATGGAGGCGAAGGCCCAGAGGTAGCCGACGGCGTTGAGCCGGTCGTTCTTGTTCCACCTGCGGGTGATGCTCGACTTCTTGCCGGAGGCCCTGGGTGATGGGCGGGGCACCGGCCTATTCCAACGGGCCGCGGGCGTCGGCGAAGCGGGCCTTGTCGTCTCCGATCTCGGCGAAGTCGTCGGCGGCGGTGCAAGCGGCCTCCAACTGGATCAGGAGCGCGAGCATCTGCTTGCCGAGCGGGTCCTCGACCTGCGGCGGCTGGTGAGCGTAGTTGGCGCGGAGCCGCTCGGTTTCGGCTGTGATGCCGCGCTTGCGGCCGGCCCGCTTGAGCGCGGCCTCAGGCTGGGTGCGGGTCAGCCGCGCGGCCCGGGTCGGTGTCGGGGCCGCCCTCAGAAGCTCTCGGGCCGCCGGCCGACACAGGCCGTTGCGCCAGGTTCGAAGGCCGCCAGGGCTGAGGGGTAGTACTCCCGCAGCAGCGAACGGAGCTGGTTGGACAGCTGCTGCCGGTTCCAGAGTGAGTCCTGCTGAGCGCGGGTGAGGACGGCGGCGGCCCGGCTGAGGTTGCTGTCGTTGGGTAGCGGCCGGTGGGCGTGCATGTAAGTTCCTAGAATGTTGGCGAGCACCAGGGCGTCGCCGGGGTCGGACTTCTTGCGCGAGACGGAAGTGCCGGTCGCGGTAGCGGCCGGCGGATCGCGAACACCTGCCGCTTGCCGGTTCGCAGCACCGCGACAAGCAGGCCGCGGAAGGTTTCGATCGTGACCGGGATCGGGCTCTCCTCGCTGTCGCCGTACTCGACCAGCAGGTTCAGCAGGATCGTGTAGCCCGCGGCATCGTCGGTGATGTGCCGCTTGGCCAGCAAGTGGCCGCTGTCGTCGACCAGGGCGACGTCGTGTGTTCGCTCAGCCAGTCGATGCCGCAGTAGATCAAGATCTCCTCACCATAACGCGGTTTGTGCAGGCTCTGGGTACCACCTTCAACCGGCGGTGCAGGCCGGCAAGCTCACCCGGGCTGATAGCCAGTTCCTCCGCGACCCGCAGCTGGTAAGTCCGTTCCGCTACATTCGGAGGCCGTCGCATTCGCTGGGCGCTACGACTTCGACCCCGACGTCACCTGGCCGGGCGCGCCTTCTCCTCCATCGAGGAACTGTACGCCGCCTTCACCGCCTGGGTTCCGCTACGGCGCGCGAACGTCCACGGCACCCATTGCGAGGTCATCGGGCTGAGGGCCATCCGCGACCACATGACCCTCTGCCCCCTGCCGACAATCCATACGTGGGCGCCAGGGGCTTTGCCGCTGCGTGGGCAAGGACTGCCTCGTCGCGTTCGAAGCGAACCTCTACTCGGTGCCGGCCATGCGGATCCGGCCGCGGCAGTTGGTCGAGATCAGAGCCACGAAGTCCCAGGTCAACCTGCGTGACACCACACCTGACCGGTGCTTCGCAAGGCGAGGTTCGGCCCCGTCCGGTGATATCGAGTTGGGCGGCGTTGGGTAACAGCCGCAGCCTCAGGCGTTTGGGTTCCCACAGCCGCGCCTGAGCGGTCAGGGCAAGCATCGGCATCCAGGCCAGCAGGTCGAGGGCGATCTGGATGATCCCCAGCCAGATCTGGTTCTGCGCGATGTCGTGGAGAGGCAGGTTGGTCAGGCCGGTGGCGCGGGCAGCGCGGATGCGGTCCTCGGCGCGGGCCCGCTGGCGGTGACGCAGTTCCAGCGCCGCGATTGGGACGTTCATGGCGTTGGTGGCGAACACCGTGAGCCGCATGCCGTCGGCAACGGTGAAGCGCAACTGGGCGCCGGGATGGGGGCGTTTTCTACGGTTGATCAGACGCATGCCCTGATGCCAGCCGTCCGGTGTGTCTCCGGCGAGTTCGGCGACCCAGGCATGGTCACGGATCTCACCGCCGGGTTCGACGGCCGGTGTCGCGCCGAGGCGGGAATCCACAGCGCCGCCTGATGGATGGCTCGGTGATGGTCACGCCTACCGAGTACGACAGCCACCGCCCGCGCGCGGTGAGCCAGTCGAGGAACTTGTGGGTACCGCCAGCGGAGTCGGTGCGGATCAGGGTGCGCTGGTCGCGCCGGAACTTCCCCGGCATCTGGGCCAGTGCCAGCCGGGTGGTCCCGATGTGGTCGGCGACGGTATCGCTGCCCGGCCGCAGCAGCCCCGCGACCGCGGTCCAGAAGGATCTTGCCCGGGTCGTGCACCGTCTGCGGCTTGCACCACGGCGCCAGCGCCTGAGATATCGTCTGATCCAGGCCGGTCTTGCGGGCCATCTCCACCTACAGGACGGCACCGGCCTACGAGACCACCGCACGGCCGGTGCCCTCGACTCCGACAGGCGGGTACGACCTCTTGGCGGCGCACAGGACCTTCGACAGGCCCTATCGCCCCAACTCAGAGGCACTCCTCGCCCTTCGGACGGCCCCTTCGTGAAAGCCCGAGGTTCGCTCGCCAATGGGTCCGCGCAGAAAGTGCCCTGCGTGCGACGTGATTCTCGATATCAAGGCAACGTCGTCAGACTGGTCGGCAGGGTGCGCGCGGGATTATCTTCAGTTGCCGTCTGAGATGCAGCACCGTACTACCTTGCCGCGCGATGTCCGGCGCACGCTCCAGTCTTCGACGATCGCGTCCAAAATCATCAGCCCACGACCATGTTCGTCATCATCTTCCGGTTCTCCGCGAATTGGAAAGTTAGTCGGATCGCTATCAGCGACTTCAATAACTACCGTGCGCCTGTCTACCCGTAGCGACAGAACTACCGCTTCTCCAATCGCTTGCACTGCGTTGGTGACAAGTTCCGAAATAACGAGTTGGGCATCAGCGACGGCGCTTTGGTCTACGCCGTTACGCGAGAGCATCTCTGAGGCTAGAGATCTCGCCAGAGAGAGCGATTCGCGCGCGCAGCAATTTCGCATCATGAATGTGTGTCGAGTCAGGACTACTTCATCATTATCGAGGGCGGTCATACCCTTCCTCCTCGGATAATACCGCCTTTTTGCGGCTATATCGGCGTGAAACGAACTAGCTAGAATCTAACGGGCAGGAACCTGAAGGTCACCATCTAGATAGACCACTACAAAGACGACATAGGCAGTCCCCCATTCGGCGGATGAGGTCAGCTTGATCACGTGACGACCCACGGGTGACCCCGACAGCACAGCAGACCAATCCCGTGTGCTCTCGCAGGAGAGGCAGCATTAGGAACGCACAGATCGCCCAAGGTGGCAAGCCGCCCAAAGCGAGTGCTTGATTCTCGGTTGTATGATTCATTTGCTCTATCTGTCGCGCCAGTTGGTGGCGGCTTCGCGGGCGAGACGGCGGGTCATGAGGTTGATGGCGGCCAGTTCAATCACGGCGGCTGAGTGTAGGTGGGTTTCGCAGTCGCGGGCGAGGCGTCGGTGGCGCATGAGTCCCCTGAGGAAAACTCTTTGCGGCCATGGATGGCCAAGTCTCAGCAGTTCGCCAGTAAGCAACGCCAGTCACACCGCACATTCGGCAGAGCCGCCCACCGATCTCAACCGGGAGAGGGTGTGGCGGAGTTTCTCGATATTCCCGCGCCACACCCTCCGGCTCTCACAAAACGCGAAGTCGCGTCGACGTCGCGCCTATGTCAGATGAGATCGGAAACTTCACCCAAAGCGACCCCTCACCCAGTGGCCTTCACCAGAATATCGACCACATCGTTGACCACGTGCAGACCCTGACTCACAATCACGAGGCCCTCATGAAGCCAATTCATTGAAAATCTCCCCTTCTATAAAGACAGCACCCCGATGGCGCCACCTGAAACTACAATCCGGGGCTTTAAGGAAACCTTAAAGGATGTAAAGATCCAGAGAAAAGGATGGCGAAATGATCAGTGCATGCCGTTTTGGGGACTCAGAGGTTGTCTCACGTGGCAAGATTCGCGAGCTTCTTGTCCGCAGCGGAGTACGTGCTGACCAGCGGCTGTGCCTGTCGGCATCTGCCGCCGACGTTCGGCACGTCCTCCGCCACCGCGCATCGCCGCTTCACGGTATGGACCGGTGAACACAGCCCGCTCGTCACGCGGAGCGGTCCCGCCACCTTGCGGTCGAGCCGCGAACGGCGGCAGTAACGGGGCAACCAGCTCCCAGAGTCAGCAGGAATCAGACGCTTCGACAGATCAGCACTCACGGCGGGCATCATGCCGCTCGAACATCAAGTCACGTGGGGCAGCCTTCTATGCCTTGACTGATGCGGCCGATCTGGTGGCCTGCTCGATCTTCGCGCAGTAGGCGGTGCGGGCGTCCTCATCGATCTGCATCTCGTGTTCGGGGCGCATCCCGGTTCGGCCGTCGACGCCTTCGCGCAGGATGTCGGCGTGCCCGGCATGCCGGTTGATCTCGCCGAGGACGTGGACCAGGATGGCGAACAGGTTCGTGTTGGGATAAGGCTCCGGCCACCACGGCACGTGACCGGGGGCGTCGAGGGCAAGCTCGTCGATCGTCGCGTCTGAGTGTTCCCACGTGCGCCGGTAGGACTCGATGATCTCATCGCGCGCCTCGTCCTCAGCTACCCATAGATCGCTGCCGTCGTGATCCTTCCACCGGGGCAGCGGATCCGGGGACGGCCGGTCGAAGACCTCGCCGAAGTACCTGGCCTCGACGCTGGCCACGTGTTTGACCAGGCCGAGGAGGTTGGTCCCGGTCACTGTCAAAGGCCGGCGGGCGTCGTACTCGGACAGGCCGTCGAGTTTCCAGAGCAGCGCCTTGCGGTCCCGCCGCAGTCTCCCGTGCAGGCTGTTCTTCGCGAATTCATCGATCATGCAGCATGAGCCTGCCATGGGCTACTCGTGGCCTTAAGATCCCGCACGTGGACCACAACGACCGGCAGAGCCGAAGCCTGGCCATGGCCACCGCCCCTGAACTACTCAAGAAGCTCGCGGAACTTGCCACGTGAGACAACCTCTTACGACCACGTCGTGACTCCGGCCACTTGGACGCGGAGGATGACGGTCTCAATCCGCACGCTGCCGACGGCGGATATCCGGGCACCGGGACTGACGGGCCACCGACAGGCGGCCGCCCGTGCAACAACACGGGCGGCCGTGGTGCCCCAGGGCACGGACCTAGGCAGCCATCAACTTCCGAAGCAGCCGCTCGTCCAGGTGCTGGAGCAGAGTTGGCTACACGTCTCGATCGGGGTGCGCATACCACTGCAACGAGCCACAGATCGGGAAGTAGCACCTTGATTCTCTGCAAGCCTTTAGGCTCGGCAAACTGATGTCAGTAAGTCGAGACGACCTCGCCGCGGGACACCCATCCGCTGCAAAATCGCTACTGCTCGCCACTTCCCCTGTAAAGGCGATTAAAAACACTAAGCGAACCGATTGACATCTGAATGTCTGCCCTTTGCTCTACCGAGACCCGAATCGCAGCCTCAGTGCCCGCATTCGGCTCACTTTCGTGCTGTTTCTTCCAGTAGGACAGTTCGGCTTCCGCGATCTTCTCCTGAGAAGATCGGTCATGCCACGGCTTTTTGTAGTACTGGTCCAGGGACGGATCCTTGAAAACCTTGTCGATTTCCGCCGCGCCGTGCTCGTCGGCAACCAATTTAATCGCTCCTATGCTGCTCGCAACAGTCTCGCCCACAGTCAGCTCAGAACCAATTTCATGGTTATTTCGCGCCTCATCAAGGACGTCATTGATGTGATCCATGGATTCTTGGCGTGGATGGCGAAATTCCGGAGACTGGGCCGTTCGCATTGACCATATGGAAGGTAGCGACTTGAGCGCAGCAAGCAGACCGCGGGCAGAAGTAGATTCGCTACCGGAACTAGCTGTTGTTCCCTCGAACGGATCTTCGATCATAGGGGAGGGTTGGGGTTCGGCGAAGGATGAGCTTGCCCCAACGACAAAAGTCACGCTGACCACTGCGGCTACCAAGGCAGCTCGGTTCTTGAAGTTCTTCTCCACGTCGAATGATGCCTTCCTTCGGGTTCGCTGTACCCTCACTCTAGGATCGCAATATTTACCGAACCAAAAAGCCAGGTTAAGGGAGAATGATATGTCGCGCCCGGAAGAGGATTTGGGTTGAAACGTAGTTATGTGTCGCTCCCGATGGCGCCGCGGGAGAGACGACTGCGGTGTGAGAGCGGCCTTGGCGATTGGCGTCATGGGGTTTGGGCTGCATCGGGGTCTGCGGAGGTTCCGCCAGGACTTCAGGCGACGCCGCGTTCGACGGGTGCCCGTGTCGCGGCCAAGGCGCGGTTGCGGGTCTCCCCTGTGCGAGTGGGCTCCTGCAGGGGCCTGCGCTTGATGCCTGTGGTCAGCCAGAGTCTGCCGCCCAGGTAGGCGAGCTCGGCGACGATGGAAACGCCTTGCTGCTCGCAGATTCGGATGATCCGGTGGGTGAGCTTGATCCGCTTCGGCGGTCACGTTTGGTGTGGTGGTCAGGCTGCGCGTGCGGGTCTCGTATTCGGCGGGGCTGCCGTAGCCGAAGGGCTGTCCCGCAAACGCTTGCTGGGTTGCGCTCGGTGAGGGCCGGGATACCCGCGAGCCTCCGACACGGCCGATGTGGCAGCCTGCTGACATGCCATGGGAGCTGCGAGAGCATGCAGGCCGTCACTACGCCGTCCTGTTCCACTACGCGTTGCCTGACGATGCCTGGACCGTGGAGCTGAGCGAGGCTGTGCCTGTGTCGGCCACGGGTGCCGAGAACCCCAACGCCGCGGTGACCCACTTGCCCGGCGCTGCCTTCTTGGTAGCGCTTGTCCCAGTCGAGGACCCGAATCTGCAACCGACGCTTCGCGTCTACAGCCCTGACGAGCGTGTTGTCCCCTACGAGGTCATGCGCTGGTTCATGGAGCAGGTGGCCGACCAGATAGAACGCTGCCGCATCGCGTTCGAGCAGGGGGAACCTGAAGCAGTGGAATGATCACGCAGTGGCTGGTGTGATCACGGCGTCGGAGCCGTCCTGGATAGCCCCGTTCACCGGCTCAGCCCGCGGCAGTTCGGGAAGCTGGTGACGGTGCTGCGGCGCGAGGGGGCGGACGCGGTCCGCAGGGGCCGGCCGTGGAGTCCTTCCGCTGGAGGACCGGGCCCTGCTGGTCGCGGCCTACTGGCGCACGAACCTGACCATGCGGCAGCTCGGCCCACTGTTCGGGGTGTCGAAGTCGGCGGCCGACCGGATCATCGACCACCTCGGGCCGATGCTCGCTCTCCAGCCCCGCAAACGATTCGCGAAGGACACCGTGCTCATCGTGGACGGCACGCTGGTCCCTAGCCGGGATCACACCATCGCCGAGCGATCGAAGAACTACCGGTACTCCACCAACCACCAGGTCGTCATCGATGCCGACACCCGCCTGTTGTCCGCGTACAACCTCATTTCCATGGCGAGGTACGACCTCACGTCCAGAGTTCTCGGCGCGTCGTAGAGACGTTCGAGCAGAGAAGTGGATCACCCTTCGGACTTGTCAGCGGCCAAGCAGACAAGCACCGAAGGGTGACCGCTTCTTATGA
>NZ_JBHXFA010000108.1:24473-25914 GCF_042724175.1 Streptomyces sp. NPDC127084 | reverse complement strand
GTGGGTGTCCCCCCTGTGTTTGTCCTCCCAACTGTTTTGTGGGGGTGTGGGGGGGGGGGGGGGCCGCGCCCCCCCCCGTGGGGGGCGGCCCCGGCCCCCGGACACAGGGCTTGCTTCGCTGAGCTCAGACGTTGACGCCGAAGTCCTGCGCGATTCCGCGCAGACCCGAGGCGTAGCCCTGGCCGATGGCACGGAACTTCCACTCGGCTCCGTTGCGGTACAGCTCACCGAAGACCATGGCGGTCTCGGTGGAGGCGTCCTCGCTCAGGTCGTAACGGGCGAGCTCCACGCCGTCCGCCTGGTTCACCACGCGGATGAACGCGTTGCGCACCTGGCCGAAGGACTGCTGACGGCTCTCGGCGTCGTAGATGGAGACCGGGAACACGATCTTGGCGACATCGGCCGGAACGGACGCGAGGTTCACCTTGATCTGCTCGTCGTCGCCCTCACCCTCACCGGTCAGGTTGTCACCGGTGTGCTCGACAGAGCCGTCGGGGCTCTTGAGGTTGTTGAAGAAGACGAAGTTCCCGTCGAGGCCGACCTTGCCCTCGGCGTTCGTCAGCATGGCGCTGGCGTCGAGGTCGAAGTCGGTTCCGGTGGTGGTGCGGACGTCCCAGCCCAGACCGACGGTGACCGCCGTCAGGTTGGGGGCGGCCTTGGTCAGCGAGACGTTGCCGCCCTTGCTGAGGCTGACTCCCACGAGTCCTCCCATGTAGATTTCAGGGGCAGCGCCCCCGTCGTGCGATGGCATCGGATCAACGACTGGATCCTAGTGAGGGGTTCCCCACCGAAACCAGACACTTCGGCCGATGAGGTCACAGCGCGTCGAGCGCCTTGACGTAGTCGTTGAGGTCCCGTGCGTCGGGCAGGTCGTTGACCACGCTCCAGCGCACCGTGCCCTCCTTGTCGATGACGAAGGTGCCGCGTACGGCGCAGCCCTTGTCCTCGGCGAAGACGCCGTAGGCACGCGCCGTCTCGCCGTGCGGCCAGAAGTCGGACAGCAGCGGGAACTCCAGGCCCTCCTGCTCGGCGAACACCCGCAGGGTGTGCATCGAGTCCGTGGAGACGGCGAGCAATTGCGTGTCGTCGTTGACGAACAGCGGCAGCTCGTCACGCAGCGCGGCGAGCTCCCCCGTGCACACCCCGGTGAAGGCGAACGGGTAGAAGACCAGGACCACGTTCTTCTCGCCGCGGAACCCGGCCAGTGCCACGGTCCGCCCGTGGTTGTCCTTGAGTGTGAAGTCCGGGGCCTCGCTACCGGCTTCGATCGGCATTGGCGCTTCCCTCATCCCTGTGTGTGCGGGCCGTCCGGGCGAGTTCCCGGAACCGGATGTCCGCCAGCCTATGCACAGGGCCCCTGCCGACGGTCATAGCGTCGTCGGCAGGGGCCCGGCGGGTGGGGGTGGCTCAGCGCGTGGACTTAGCCCCCCTGGGCGTGACC
>NZ_JBHXFA010000108.1:1369-24463 GCF_042724175.1 Streptomyces sp. NPDC127084 | reverse complement strand
GCCTCCCCCCCCCCCCCCAGACACACACCCACAGACACCCGCGCCCCCCCCCCCAGCCCCCCCCCCCCCGCCCGCCCCCCCCCCTGCGGGTGGGCTTCGCTCAGCGCTTGGACTTCGCCGCCTTGGGCGTGACCAGCCTGCTGCCGGTCCAGTCCTTGCCCGCGTTGATGCTCTTGGTCTGGGAAAGACCCGCGGTCTGGGCGGCCTCGTTGATGTCGCTGGGCTCGACATAGCCGTCACGGCCGGTCTTCGGCGTCATCAGCCAGACCGTACCGCCGTCATCGACCAGACCGATGGCGTCCACCAGTGCGTCCGTAAGGTCACCGTCCTCGTCGCGGAACCACAGCAGGACGACGTCCGCCACGTCGTCGTAGTCCTCGTCGGCCAGCTCCTGGCCGGTGACGGTCTCGATGGCCTCACGGAGCTCCTGCTCGACGTCATCGTCGTAGCCGATCTCCTGGACCACCTGTCCGGGCTCGAACCCCAGCTTCGCCGCCGGGTTGGTCCGCTCCTCCGCGTGGTCCGCGGTCGCGCTCACGGCTTGCCTCCTGATCTTGTTTCGGAAAATGCTTCAGCCGCGCGCGTACGCGAGGCATTGGCCGTAGTCCACACGGGCGGGACGGATCGCGCAAGTACCCGGCCGCGGAGACCGCCGAAACGGTGACGTTTACGGCCGTCCCGCCGCAACTCCAGACACCCCGGCACAGCGGGGCGCCGGACCGTCCTACCCTCTTCGCCACCTTTGTACGCTTCCGTGGCGGCGGTCCGCCAATCGGGGACGCATGGTTACTCATCGGTAGAGATGACGTAATTGCTCCCGGGGTACACGATGGGGAGCGGCGTCACCCGCCCAGCACACCAGCAGCAGACCCAGCCAGCAGACATCAGCAACCCGCAACCGAAGAGCGAAGGAACAGCGTGGCTTCCGGATCCGATCGCAACCCGATCATCATTGGCGGCCTGCCGAGCCAGGTCCCGGATTTCGATCCGGAGGAGACCCGGGAGTGGCTCGACTCCCTGGACGCCGCCGTAGACCAGCGCGGCCGGGAGCGGGCCCGCTACCTCATGCTGCGCCTGATCGAGCGGGCTCGCGAGAAGCGCGTGGCCGTGCCCGAGATGCGCAGCACGGACTACGTGAACACCATCGCCACCAAGGACGAGCCGTTCTTCCCCGGCAACGAGGAGATCGAGCGCAAGATCCTCAACGCCACCCGCTGGAACGCCGCGGTGATGGTGTCCCGCGCCCAGCGCCCCGGCATCGGCGTCGGCGGCCATATCGCGACTTTCGCCTCCTCCGCCTCGCTCTACGACGTGGGCTTCAACCACTTCTTCCGCGGCAAGGACGAGGGCGACGGCGGCGACCAGATCTTCTTCCAGGGCCACGCCTCGCCTGGGATCTACGCGCGCGCCTTCATGTTGGACCGGCTGAACGAGACCCAGCTCGACGCCTTCCGCCAGGAGAAGTCGAAGTACCCGAACGGTCTGTCCTCCTATCCCCATCCGCGGCTTATGCCGAACTTCTGGGAGTTCCCGACCGTGTCGATGGGCCTCGGCCCGCTCGGCGCGATCTACCAGGCGCGGATGAACCGCTACATGGAGGCCCGCGGGATCGCGGAGACCTCCAAGTCGCACGTCTGGGCCTTCCTCGGCGACGGCGAGATGGACGAGCCCGAGTCGCTGGGCCAGCTGTCCCTGGCCGCCCGTGAGGGCCTGGACAACCTGACCTTCGTGGTCAACTGCAATCTCCAGCGACTCGACGGCCCGGTGCGCGGAAACGGCAAGATCATCCAGGAGCTGGAGTCGATCTTCCGCGGTGCGGGCTGGAACGTGATCAAGCTGATCTGGGACCGCACCTGGGACCCGCTGCTGGCCCAGGACCGGGACGGTGTGCTGGTCAACAAGCTGAACACCACGCCGGACGGCCAGTTCCAGACGTATGCCACCGAGACCGGCGACTACATCCGCCGGCACTTCTTCGGCGACGACCACCGGCTGCGGTCCATGATCGCGAACATGACCGACGACCAGATCCTGCACCTGGGTCGCGGCGGTCACGACCACAGGAAGATCTTCGCGGCCTACTCCGCGGCCCGCGCCCACAAGGGCCAGCCGACCGTGATCCTCGCCCAGACCGTCAAGGGCTGGACGCTCGGACCGAACTTCGAGGGCCGCAACGCGACCCACCAGATGAAGAAGCTGACGGTCGACGACCTGAAGGGCTTCCGCGACCGGCTGCACCTGCCGATCACGGACGCGCAGCTGGAGAGCGGCCTGCCGCCGTACTACCACCCGGGCCGCGACTCGGAGGAGATCCAGTACATGCACGACCGCCGCCAGGGCCTGGGTGGGTATGTCCCGACCCGGGTCGTGCGGTCGAAGCCGCTGGCGCTGCCGGACGACGCCGCGTACGCGGCGGTGAAGAAGGGCTCGGGCCAGCAGTCGATCGCCACCACGATGGCGTTCGTCCGGCTGCTGAAGGACCTGATGCGGGACAAGGAGATCGGCAAGCGGTTCGTGCTGATCGCCCCGGACGAGTACCGCACCTTCGGTATGGACTCCTTCTTCCCGAGCGCCAAGATCTACAACCCGCTCGGGCAGCAGTACGAGGCCGTGGACCGCGAGCTGCTGCTCGCGTACAAGGAGTCGCCGACCGGCCAGATGCTGCACGACGGCATCTCGGAGGCAGGCTGCACGGCCTCGCTGATCGCCGCCGGCTCCGCCTACGCCACCCACGGCGAGCCGCTGATCCCGGTCTATGTCTTCTACTCGATGTTCGGTTTCCAGCGCACCGGCGACCAGTTCTGGCAGATGGCCGACCAGCTCGCGCGCGGCTTCGTCCTGGGCGCGACCGCCGGGCGGACCACTCTGACCGGTGAGGGTCTCCAGCACGCCGACGGCCACTCCCAGCTGCTGGCCTCGACCAACCCGGGCTGCCTGGCCTACGACCCGGCCTTCGGCTTCGAGATCGCCCACATCGTCAAGGACGGTCTGCGCCGGATGTACGGCTCCGACGCCGAGCACCCGCACGGCGAGGATGTCTTCTACTACCTGACGGTCTACAACGAGCCGATCCAGCACCCGGCCGAGCCCGCCGACGTGGACGTGGACGGCATCCTCAAGGGCATCCACCGCTTCAAGCAGGGCGAGGCGGGCCAGATCCCGGCGCAGATCATGGCGTCCGGTGTCGCGGTGCCATGGGCCCTGGAGGCGCAGCGGATCCTCGCCGACGAGTGGAACGTACGGGCCGACGTATGGTCCGCGACCTCCTGGAACGAGCTGCGGCGCGAGGCCGTGACGGTGGAGGAGCACAATCTGCTCCACCCGGAGGAGGAGCAGCGCGTCCCGTATGTGACGCAGAAGCTCGCTGCCTCCGAGGGCCCGTTCGTGGCCGTTTCGGACTGGATGCGGTCGGTGCCGGACCAGATCGCCCGCTGGGTGCCGGGCCGCTACACCTCGCTGGGCGCCGATGGCTTCGGTTTCGCGGACACCCGCGGTGCCGCCCGCCGCTACTTCCATATCGACGCCCAGTCGATCGTGCTGGCGGTGCTCACCGAGCTTGCCAGGGACGGCAAGGTGGACCGCTCGGTGCTCAAGCAGGCCGTGGACCGCTACCAGCTGCTCGATGTGGCGGCGGCCGACCCGGGCGCGGCCGGCGGCGACGCGTAAGGACGGCCACAGACACGGGAACGACGGATACAGAAGCGGCGGACCCGGATACGGACGCCGCGGAATACCACGGCGGGTGGGGACGGTGCCGGGCACCGTCCCCCTCCGCGGTTCCGCTCCGTTGCCTACGATGCGCGGCATGAAGGAACGATCGGCGCAGCTGCGCTGGGAAGCGCGCACTCAGAGCCTCCTGCTGGGTCTCGCGCTGGCGTTCGGGCTGGCGTACGCGGTGCCGATCGTGGCGCCGGACGCCCAGCCATGGGTGCACCAGCTCTGCAAAAGGATTGAATGGGTGGTGTGGGGCGCCTTCGCCTGCGACTACGTCGTACGGCTGACGCTCGCACCCCGAAAATGGAGCTTCGTCCGCAAGCACCCCCTTGATCTGCTGGCCGTACTGCTGCCGCTGGTGCAGCCGCTGCGGCTGCTGCGCGTGGTCGCCACGCTGATGCTGGTCGGCCGACGCGCCCGGATGGCTCCGCAGATCACGCTGACCACGTATGTGGCGGGGGCGGTGGTCGGCCTGATGATGTTCGGCTCGCTCGCGGTGCTGGCGGTCGAGCGGAACGCGCCGAACGGAAACATCAAGACGCTCGGCGACGCCGTGTGGTGGTCGTTCACGACGATGACGACCGTCGGCTACGGCGACCACGCGCCGACCACTGGTCTGGGCCGGGTGCTGGCGGTGGGTCTGATGCTGTCCGGTATCGCCCTCCTGGGTGTGGTCACGGCGAACATCGCCGCCTGGTTCATTGCCCGCTTCGAACGGGACGACGCGGAGGAGCGCCATCAGACGGCCCTGCTTGAGGCCCTGACCCGGGAAATCGGTCAGCTACGGGCGGAGGTGGCACGGCTGTCGGAGACGACCGGGGGCGTGAAGAGGACGGGGGCGGTCGAGGGGGCGCAGGGGGTGGACGCCGCGTTGCCGGTGCAGGCGATCGACACACCGGGTCACGCGCGGCCGATGCCCGACCGGCGTACCGAGCCCGTCGCTGGGACACCCCACGCGCCAGACCGCGGCTAGAAGGCTCATGAAGATCTTGGTGAGTCTTCTAGGCCGTCCAGGCCGGTCTATGTCTCCCACACCTTGAACGCCCGGACCCGGTAGGGGGACTGCGGCACCCACGTGCCACCGCCGGGATAGGTCTCGAACTCGCCCGTCTCGGCGCACTCCCTCGACTGGTAGGTGGTGACGGGCCGTCCGGTGCGGTTGGCGATAGCCAGCGCCGTGGTACCGGTGGGCAGGGTGACACAGGACTCGATGTCGAGCCCGGACAGCTCATGCACCTGCCGGGGCCCGGTGAAGTCCGGTCTCTCCCAGAGGCATAGCTCGCCCGCCGCGCAGTGCCCCAGCGGCACCCCGTCGGCCACTGCCGGCTTGGCTGCCGCCGACGACGCGGGCGCGGCCATCGCGAGCATCGTGTAGGCGGCGAAGACAGCGAAGACGACGAAGACGGTGCGCCGGGACAGGGCAGCAGCGGGAAGTGTCGTACGCATATGGATCCCCCGTGTTGGTGCGTGCGTGGCGATAGGGACTGCCGGTACTTGCTCGTCGGGACGTGCATGCGATCCCGCATGCCGACGTATACGCAGAGTGACCGTCGCCCACGGCGTGGCGGAAGAGCTGACGCGCGAGTTCATCCTGACGGGTGATCGCCGACCGCGAGGGCGCCGACGTGGACACCCACTCCCCGGCGTGGACACCGCCCCCGGACCGTGCGTCGCCAGGGCGGCGCTCACCGGGTGACGCGGGTCACGGGCAGGCCCTGAGGCCCGGGGTGGGACCCGAGCATGGACGGGATCCGATGAACTGATTGAAAGTCACCTGGATCATCGCATACCGGAATTGACCCCTACACAAAGAACAAACTAGGGCACAACGAACACCGGGTGTACGCCGGAACGTACCGCTGAAGCGCACGCACCGTGACCACCTGCTCCTCCGGTGCGTGATCTCTCTCACGGTCTTCGCGGCTGCCGTCAGGCGCCCCCTAGGCTGTCCCCTCAGTGACTCCCCTCGACTCAGCTCCCCCCCTCAACGTCTGGCGCGCCCTACTCGCTCTCGCCGTCGTGTTCGTGCTGCTCGCAACCACCGGCTGGACCGCAGTGCGAGATCAGCGCGGTCCGCGTGAGCCCAGAGACGTCGCACTCGCCGCCTGGGCCGAGGACCGGATCGGGTCCCGCGCTCTGCCCGACCCGAACGCCTCACCCAAGCGACTGGCCGGATTCTTCGCCTCCATAGGCATGCGAAGCGCGGTGGAACTCGCGGACCGGCACCCCTTGATCGTGGGCAATCTCAACGGCGCCCCCGTCACTCTGCGCTACCGCGCCAACCGGGCCGCGCTCACCGAGGCGCTCCGCACGGAGGAGTCACGTACGCACGACGCCCGGCTCTCCGCTGAAGGCCGAGGCGAGGCGGCGCGGCGCATGCACCGGTTCACCTCGCTGCTGCAACCCGGCCGCCAGATCCTGGCGTTCGACCCCTCGGGCAAGGGCCGCGCCGCCGAAGTCCTCGGCGACCTCGATCTCGCCCAGCGGGTCTCGGTCGTCGTACCCGGCGTCGACACCAATCTGCTGACCTTCGAGAAGAGCAGCCGGAAGTACACGGCACCGGTGGGCATGGCGCAGTCCCTGTACGAAGCCGAACGGGCCGCCTCGCCCACCACCCGGACCGCCGTCATCGCCTGGGCCGACTACAGCGCTCCGACCGGAGTGGGCCTGGACGCCTCGACCGGCAGGCTCGCCGCGACCGGCGCCGACCGGCTGGTGGCGCTGACCGGTGCGCTGCCCGGTGCCGCCCGGGTATCGCTGTTCTGCCACAGCTACGGCTCGGTGGTCTGCGGGGTCGCCGCCCGGGAACTGCCGCGGCGGGTCGGCGACCTGGCGGTCGCGGGCAGCCCGGGGATGCGCGCGGAGACCGCGGCACAGCTCGGGACGGCCGCCCGGGTATGGGCGATGCGCGACAGCGACGACTGGATCCAGGACGTGCCCTATCTGGAAGTCGGCGGGCTCGGCCACGGCGCGGATCCGGTCACGCCCGAGTTCGGGGCGCGAGTGCTGTCCGCCGCGGGCGCGGTGGGGCACGCCGGGTACTTCGAGCCCGGCACCGAGAGCCTCGCCAACTTCGCCGCGATAGGCGTCGGTGCGTACGGCGCGGTGAGCTGCGCGGATGGTGTCGGCGCCTGCCGCGCCGGACTCCAGGGTCTGAACACGGCCTGAGGACGGAGGCCTGAGGCCTGACGGCTGACGGCTGAGCCGGGCGCTTGGGACTCCGTCCTTGAAGCAATGGACCTGAGGGGGCGTGAGTGGTGCACGGCTTGATGCACCTCATGGCTTCTTCGGGGGGCGACGCGCCCGCGCACGCCGCCTACGATGAGGCACATGGGTGATGTGCTGGCCGGAAACCATGCCGACTGGGAGTTCGAACCGGACTCCGTACTCATCCGCTTCACACGGGGAAACCGCGGCACACCGAAGCTGTTCCAGGTGCTGGGTGAACGGCGCGTCCCCTTCGAAGCGCTGGAGTCGGTGACCCTCTCCCCGGGCAAGCGCGGCACGGTCGTGCTGCGCGCTGTCCCGAGACCGGGCGCCGATCCGCTGATGGACGCCGCCGCCGGACAGCTCCCGGACAACTGCGACCCCTACCGGTTGGTGCTGCCCGGCGACCGCGAACTGATCGCCGAGTACTACGCGGACCAACTCCGTGCCCTGCTGCCCGGCCCGAACGACGGCACGGGCCCGGCGGCTTCGGCTTCCGCCGCGTATCTGGTGCCGTCCGTGGAGGCACCGCTCCAGTTCAAGGCGTACGACGGCAAGGCCTCGTTCGATGGCGAGAAAGTGACGTTCCGCTGGTCCTGGACGGGCGCTTCGTCCGCCAAGTGGAAGGCCGGTGACCAGACCTTCGCGGTCTCCGAGCTGACCGGTGTGGAGTGGCGCTCCCCCGATGTCTTCGACGGGTATCTGCGACTGCTGCGCCGCCCCGGTGATCCGGCCCTGGACGGCATCCCGCCGGGCAGCCAGCCCGCGCAGGCCGACAAGGACCCGGCCGCGGTGGTGTTCGGCCTCGGATACGGACCGGTCCATGAGTCCCTGCCGTTCGCCGCGGCCGTACTGGAGGCGATACGCGGCACCTCGTCGGCTATGGCTCCGGTGCCGTCCGCGCATGACCCGGCAGGGGTCGCGGAGCGGATACGGCACCTCGGGGAGCTGCACAGCGCGGGGCTGGTGACCGACGAGGAGTTCCGGGCGAAGAAGGCGGATTTGCTCGCGGAGTTGTAGCCCGGGGCGAGCGAGGTCGCAGGCGGCCGGGCCGGTCGCGTAAGGACCCGGACTCTGCGTACGGCGGTGTCATACCGGGGTATGACACCGCACTCGGACCCCCGGTATGACGACCCGACCGGACCCGGCGCCTACCCTTGACCGGGCCATGCCCCAGACAAACCCTCCCCTCCGCCGGTACGTCATCGAGGCGCTGCGCGGTCTCGCGCACCCCTCGCCCCCACCGGCCGCACCGCCCGCCGGCGCTCCCAAGCGGTGGCGGCACAAGGTCGCTTATGTCCTCGTGTTCGCGATCACCGCCATCCTGGTGCCCACGACGACGTTCCACCTCATCGAGCAGTACGGGGCCAATCGCGGGCTCGCCCAACTGCTCGCCGTCGGCACCGCGGGCCCGCTGGTGATGATCGTGCGCCGGCCGCTCCAGGCCTGGTGGATCATCTTCCCCTTCGACCTCGTCTGCGCCCTCAACCTGGCCGGCACCGCTGACCACACCCTCTGGCCGTGGCCGCCGCCCATCATCATCGGCTACCTCTTCCTGATGCTGGCCCTCGCCCTGCGCGAACCGCGCCGCACCCTGGTCACCGTCTGGCTGCTGACCGGGGTGGTCGGTTTCGTCCTGAGCCAGACCGCCGCGCCGGCCCCGGACGGTCGCGGCGACAACGGCGGCGATGTGCTGCTCTTCGTGCTGAGCGGCGTGGCGCTGTTCATCGGCGCGACCATCCGCGAACGCCGTGACGCCCAGCGCAGGCTGGCGGAACAGGAGACCATCAGCGAGGCGGAGCGCGCCCGGCGCACGCTGCTTGAGGAACGGACCAGGATCGCGCGGGAACTGCATGACGTGGTGGCCCACCACATGTCCGTGATCACCGTGCAGGCCGACTCGGCCCCGTACCGGATCGACGGCCTGCCCGACACGGCCCGCGAGGAGTTCGCCGCGATCGCCTCCAGCGCCAGGGAGTCGCTCACCGAGATGCGCCGGCTGCTGGCGGTCCTGCGCAGCGAGGGCGCCGAGGGCGAGCGGGCACCGCAGCCCGGACTCGACCGGATCCAGCAGCTGGTCGAAGCGACGGTACGGGCCGGAGTCCCGGTGGTGCTGTCGCTCCAGACGGGACTGACGAGACTGGCCGAGCTGGACGCCGTACCGCAGTCGGTGGACCTGTCGGCGTACCGCATCGTGCAGGAGGCACTCGCGAATGTCGTACGGCACGCCCCGGGTGCGTCGACCTGTGTGTCGGTGACGGCCGATGACACCCATCTGACCGTCCTCGTGGTCAACAGCGCGGCAACCGAGCCCCTGTCAGCGCTGGAGAGCACCGGGACCGGGCACGGTCTGGTCGGTATGCGGGAACGCGTACGGCTGACTGGCGGCAGCCTGGACACGGGGCCGCTGCCGGACGGCGGCTTCCGGGTGGCCGCGCGGATGCCGCTTGCGGCCGGTGCACCGGCCGTGGCTGCTGCGGCGCCTGCCGCGTCCGCCCCACCTGCCGTGTCCGCCCCACCGAGCACGAAGGACCCCCAGTGACAATCCGCGTGATCATCGTCGACGACCAGGCCATGGTGCGCGCGGGATTCGCCGCGCTGCTGTCCGCGCAGACCGACATCGACGTCGTGGGCGAGGCACCGGACGGCCGCGCCGGTGTCCAGGTCGCCCGCACCACCCACCCCGACGTCGTCCTGATGGACGTACGGATGCCGGAACTCGACGGCCTCGCGGCAGCGCGGGAGATCCTCTCGCCGCCGCAGGGCGTCGTCCACGTCCCGAAGGTGCTGATGCTCACCACCTTCGACGTGGACGACTACGTGTACGAGGCGCTGCGCGCGGGCGCGTCGGGGTTCCTGCTCAAGGACGCGCCGCCGGCCGACCTGATCTCGGCGGTACGGGTGGTGGCCGGGGGCGAGGCGCTGCTCGCGCCCTCGGTCACCCGCCGTCTGATCGCCGATTTCGCGGCGCAGCGGCCCGCCCCGCGCGGGGGGCGCGCGGCGCAGCGCCTCGGCGGGCTCACGCCGCGTGAAACGGAGGTGCTGGAGCTGATCGCGCGGGGGTTGTCCAACCAGGAGATAGCGGAGCGGCTGATCGTCGCCGAGCAGACGGTGAAGACGCATGTGGGGCGGGTGCTGTCGAAGCTTGGGCTGCGGGACCGGGCACAGGCGGTGATCTTCGCCTACGAGTCGGGGCTGGTGCGCCCGGGGGAAGCGTGAGCGGTACGGGCTTCGAGCCCTCTCCGCGGCCCTTGTACGCGCACCCGCACCACAGGCGACCAGGCACCCGGGGTTAGGGTCGTACGCATGCAGAGCCTCGCGTTGACCGGGAACTGGCCCGTACCCACCGCCGCCGTCGCGGTCGTCCGTGCCGACGGCACCGTCGCCGGAACGTACGGCCCCACGGCGCACCGCTTCCCGCTCGCCTCGGTCACCAAGCCGCTCGCCGCGTACGCCGCGCTCGTCGCGTACGAGGAAGGCGCCGTGGAGCTGGATGAGCCCGCCGGGCCCGAGGGTGCCACCGTGCGGCATCTGCTCGCGCACACCAGCGGGCTGGCGTTCGACGAGCACCGGACCGTGGCCGCGCCCGGGACCCGGAGGCTGTACTCGAACGCGGGCTTCGAGGTGCTCGGCGACCACATCGCGAAGGCCACCGACATCCCGTTCGCGGAGTATCTGCGGCAGGCGGTGCTGGAGCCCCTGGGTATGGCGTCCACGACCCTGGACGGTTCGCCCGCGAAGGACGGCGTGTCCACGGTGGACGACCTGGTGCGGTTCGCGGCGGAGGTGCAGGCCCCCAGACTGCTCGATCCGCGCACCGTGCTCGAGGCGATGTCCGTGGTGCACCCCGGTCTGTCCGGGGTGCTGCCCGGCTACGGGCACCAGAAGCCCAACGACTGGGGCCTCGGTTTCGAGATCCGGGATTCCAAGTCGCCCCACTGGACGGGTGCTTCGTCATCCCCGCGCACCTTCGGGCACTTCGGCCAGTCCGGTACGTTCCTCTGGGTGGACCCGGACGCCCGCGCCGCCTGTGTGGCACTGACCGACCGTGCCTTCGGGCCGTGGGCGGTCGAGGCATGGCCGCCGTTCACCGACGCGGTGCTCGCCGAGTTGCGCGCTTAGGTCTGTCCGGGCGGGCTATCCACCGGTCCCGCCGCTTTGGCCGGCCGACGCCTCCCCCTGGCCGGTTCCGGTCGCGGTCGGCACCGGTGCGGGGCTGGCGTTGATGTCGATGCCGCAGGTAGCGGGGCTCATCGAGATGTCCTGGCCGGTCAGCCGGACGGCGGTTTCGCCCTGGGAGTCCTGAGCGTACGCGATGGTGCAGACGAGCTGGCGCAGCGCGATCTCGTCGAGTCCGCGCAGGGCGATGGGCAGCACGACCTCGACTTCGCCACTACCCTGCTCGGGCCCGACCAGCAGATGCCCTCGCGGATCCGCCTGGGGCAGACCGGTGCCGAGACCGGCTGCTTTGTCATGCTTGTCCGGACCTGCGAACAGCTCCAGGACCGATTTCCCCGTCAACGCCGTCGTGTCCTGGGCCTGCTCGTACTCGGGGCCGAATCCGGTCGAGGTGCCCAGGAAGGACGAGGGCGACCGGATCACGGGGCTCAACTGCCCGTCCGGTCCGCGGAAGAAGAGCAGCAGGTCGCTGCCACCGTCCACAAAGGCCTGGACAGTCGCGGGGCCGCCCGCCTCGATGACATCGGTCTCCTGGATGCCGCAGCCGGCCAGCAGCAGCGCGACCGGCGCCACGGCGGCGACCGCGTACCGGTATCGCAGGCGGTGCGCGCGCCTCATTCGTCGGCCTCCTCCGCGCGGAGCGGTATCTCCACGGTGAAGACAGCCCCGCCGCCTGGCAGGTTCCCGGCCCGCACCGTGCCTCCGTGCAACCGGACGTTCTCCAGCGTGATCGCCAGTCCGAGCCCGCTGCCCGCCGAGCGGGTACGGGCCGCGTCGGCCTTGTAGAAGCGGTCGAAGATATGCGGCAGCACCTCGGGGCTGATTCCGGGGCCGCTGTCGGCGACCTCGGTGACCAGCACCGGGACGCCGTCGGAGCGCGACTCGGTACGCAGTCGTACGGTGACGGGCGCGCCGCCGTGCCGCAGGGCGTTGCCGACCAGATTGGCCACGACCAGGTCGAAGCGGCGTGGATCGAGCCGGGCACGGATGCCGTCGGGCAGGTCGGTGCGCACTCCCCGCTCGACCGTCCAGTGGCGGTTCTCCAGGGTCTTGCGGATGGCCTCGGCCGCGTCGACCTCGTCGGTGTTCAGCTCGGCGGCCCGGGCGTCGAAGCGGGAGATCTCCATCAGGTCCTCGACCAGCACGGCCAGCTTTCCGGTCTCGGTGCTGACAAGCCGTACCGCCTTCGCCGTGTCGGGGTCCAGGCTGTCCGCGTCCTCGTCGAGCACCTCGGTGACGGCGAGCATCCCGGCGAGCGGGGTGCGCAGTTCGTGCGAGACATCGGAAGCGAAGCGCCGGGCGCGTTCCTCGGCCTGCCGCAGTCCCTCCACGGAGCGTTCGAGCTCGCCCGCGGACTCGTTGAAGGTACGCGCCAGTTCGGCGAGTTCGTCGCTGCCTCTGACCCGGATACGGGTGTCCAGCTTCCCGCTGCCCATGCTCCGCGCGGCCTGCCGCAGCTCGCGCACCGGCCGCAGCACGCTGCGCGCCGCCAGCAGCGCGGGCACCAGGGCGATGGCGAGACCGGGCAGGGCGCCGTCGCGGGCGGCCGTGACCATCGCGTCGACGTTGACCTGTTCGTCGGTCATCCGCATGACGGCGTAGAGGACGAGCCGGCTGGGGAGCAGTCCGCCGGGACCGGTCTTGAAGACGGTGGGCATGCCGATGGTGAGGTACGGGACCCCGTCCTTGACCACCCGCTGGAACGCCCCGTTGGGGTTGACCGCCGCCGAGCGGCGCAGCTCGGGTGTGATCACGGTGGAGACGGGGCTGGTGCCTGACGACGCGCGGATCGAGCCGTACTCGGCGAAGACCACCCAGGGGTGGGGTTTGCCCTTGCGTGCGATTTCCCGGAGGGCGTCTTCGAGCCCCTCCGACTGGAGGGGCAGACCGAAGCCCATCAGCTGGATCTGGTCGCGGAAGGACGTGACGGCGGTGTCCTGGGCCGTCTCCAGCAGGGCGTTGCGGGCCTCGCGGTAGGTCAGTGCGGCGGTGGTGCCCGCGCTGACCGCCGCGACCAGCAGGAAGGCGAGCACGAGCCTGATGCGCAGCCCGAAGGCCGCGGTCCGCGCGCGGCTGATCACAGCGGCCCGAAGCGGTAGCCGAAGCCGCGCAGGGTCTGGATGTAGCGGGGGGCGCCGTCCTCGTCCTCGATCTTGTTGCGCAGACGCCGTACGCAGGCGTCCACCAGCCGTGCGTCCGCGTGGTAGCTGTGCTCCCACACGTGCTCGAGGAGTTGCTGCCTACTGAACACCTGCTCGGGCGCGGCGGACAGATGCAGCAGCAGCTTCAGCTCCGAGGGGGCGAGGGCGAGCTGCCGTCCGGACTTGGTCACGGTCAGTCCCGCCCGGTCGATGGCGAGCTCGCCGTGCGTCTCCATGACGGCGCGGCCCTGGCCGCCGCCCGGTCCCTGGCCGAAGTCCTCGATACGGCGCAGCACCGCGCGGATGCGGGCCTCGATCACCTCGGTACGGGCGGGCTTGACGATGTAGTCGTCGGCACCGGCCTCAAGACCCACGACCACGTCGAAGTCGTCCCCGCGGGCGGTGAGCATGATGATCGGCAACTGGCTGTCCTCGCGTACCCGGCGGCAGACCTGGACGCCGTTCATCCCGGGCAGCATCAGGTCGAGCAGCAACAGATCGGGGCGGAACTCGCCGAGCGCGGCGAGTCCTGCCTCGCCGGTGGCGGCGGACCGTACTTCGTGGCCTCGGCGGCGCAGACCGAGTTCGACCCCTTCGCGTACGGAAGGGTCGTCCTCGATGAGGAGCACGCGGGGCATCGGGAGTCTCCCTCGGTGATGGTCAGCGCCGGATCAGTCTGCGGCGCAGACCGGCGAGCAGGGCGCCGAGTTCGGTGAGTCGGAGCGGGCGGGCGAGCAGGGCGAAGGTGAGCACGATCACGACGGCGCCCGCCGCCGTGGCCACCGGGGCTCCGGCCGGTGCGCTGCCGGTGGCGGCCAGCCAGCCCAGCGCGGTCGCGGGCAGCGCGGCGAGCAGCAGCCGTGCGTGCGCCCCGGCGGGTGCCGACCGAAACGGCCCGGCGACGGCGAGCCGGCGGCTCAGCACCCAGGCCGTCAGCAGCCAGCCCGCCCCCAGGGCCAGCGAGTACGCCGCCGCCAAACCCGTGACCACCCAACGGGCGGGCAGCAGTTGCGCGGCGACCAGGGAGAGTCCCGCGTTGAGGCCGACGATCACCAGGTTGAGCAGGAAGGGCGTACGGGTGTCGGAGAGCGCGTAGAACGTACGGGACAGCACGTACTGGCCGGACATGGCGATCAGCCCGGGTGCGAACGCCATCATGATCCCGGCCATCGCGGCCGTGTCGTCTTCGCTGGTCCTGCCGTATCCGAACACCAGGGCCATCACCGGGTGGGCGAGGGCGAACAGCACGCAGGCGGCGGGCACGACAGCGGCGCTGGAGGTCCGCAGGGCGTACGAGGTGTCGCGCCGGACGGCCGCGGTGTCGGAGTCGGCCGCCGCCGCGCTCATCCGCGGCACCAGGGCGGTCATGAGCGAGACGGTGATGATCCCGTGCGGTACGGCCCAGAGCGTGTAGACGTTGTTGTACGCGCTGTTGCCCGGGCCGCCGTCGGATCCCGCGGTCGTCGCCAGCAGGGTCGTCACCCAGTACGCCCCCTGGTTGGCGAGCACCAGCAGCACCAGCCAGCCCGCCGAACGCAGCGGGCGGGACAGCCCGCTGCCGCGCCAGTCGAAGCGCGGCCGCCAGCGGAAGTGGGCGGCGCGCAGGGCCGGGACGAGGGCGAGGGCCTGGACGGCGATACCGGCGGTGGTACCCCAGCCGAGCAGCGCGGTCTCGGAGGGGGTCAGCGTGTCCCCGCCGCCGAGCGCCAGGCCCAGATAGATGCCGAAGACGGTGATCACGACGATGTTGTTGAGGACCGGAGCCCACATCATCGCGCCGAACCGCCCACGCGCGTTGAGCACTTGGCCGAGCAGAGTGAACAGCCCGAGGAAGAAGATCTGCGGCAGGCAGTAGCGGGCGAACGTGACCGCCATCGCGGCACGGTCCCCGGTGCGGCCGGTGTACGCCTCGATGATCGCGGGCGCGGCCCAGACCGCGGTGGCGGTGATGGCGAGCAGGGCGACGACGCAGACGGTGAGCAGGCGGTCGGTGTACGCGGCACCGCCGTCCCGGTGCTCCTTGGACGCCTTGACCAGCTCGGGGACGAAGACGGCGTTCAGCGCACCGCCCAAGAGCAGCATGTAGATGCTGGTGGGGAGGGTGTTGCCGAGGGCGTAGTTGTCGGCGACCGGCCCGATGGTGCCGATCGCGGCCGCGACGACGGCGGACCGGACGAAGCCGGTGGCCCGCGACACGAACGACCCGGCGGCCATGACGGCACCGCTGCGCAGGGCGGAGGACGGCTTGGCCCCGTCGCCGGGTGCCTCCGTCCGCTGGTCAGGGTCCTCGCCAGGCGGGGTCGACTCCCCGCCGTCAGCGTGCGGTCCCGGGACCTGCCGGGGCAGGGTGGCGGGCATCTCACGTGGCGCGGAGGCAGCCGGCGCCTCAGGGCCGGTGGTTCCTCCGCTGCCCGTGTCCGTGCCGGGGCCCGTGCTCGTACCGCCGTCCGCGCCCGTCCGCGGCCCCGGACGCGTCACACGCGTCGAACGTGTCATCGCCGGGCCAGATACGCCTGGAAGGCGCGGTACAGCGTGTGGTTGGCGGTTCCGCCCAACGGTCTCTCCCATTCCCCCAGCGTTTCGACGACCTGTCCGCCCGTGCCCAGCTTCCACCGCATCAGCCCGTACGCGCGTTCGTCAGGGTCGAGTGTGGAGGGTACCCCGCGCATGTCGTACACATCGGCGCCGAGTGCCTGGGCGTCGAGGAGCATCCGCCACTGCAAGGCGTTGGACGGCCGGACCTCACGGCGGTGGTCGGCGGACGCACCGGTCTGGTACCAGACCCGGCGGCCCACCGTGATCATCGTATGGGCGGCGAGTATCTCCCCTCCGTGGCGGGCCAGGTACAGCTTCATCCGCCCGGGCTGCTCCGCGTTGAGCACCGCGTACTGGCGTTCGTAGTACGCGAGCGACCTGCCGAGCCGGAAACCGTCGCGCTCCTCGGTGATCCGCAGCAGCCGGTAGAACTCCGGGAGCTCGGCGGCGCTGCCCAGCACAACCTCGACGCCCTCCTTCCGGGCGCGGCGGACATTGCGCCGCCACTCCTGGTTGAGGCCCGACCACAGGTCCTCGCTGCCGCGCCCGGCGAGCGGCACCTGGAAGACGTGGCGCGGCTGGGCGTCTCCGTCGTCCCCGCCGCCCCCTCCGCCGCAGCGGCGCCAGCCCCGGGCGCGCAGCCGATCGGCGACCGCCGTGCCCAGGGGGTCGGCTTCGCTCGCGAGCACGTCGCCGAGGCGCCTGCCGGGGCCGGTGGCCGACTTGAGCAGTGCGGCGTCCCAGCGCCGGTACGCGGGCGAGGGGCCGATCCGCACGGCGAAGGCGCCGGAATCGCGCAGATGCTCCAGCAGGGGCGTCAGCCAGCGGTCGATGTCCGGGTCGGCCCAGTCGGCGACGGGCCCTTCGGGCAGGTAGGCGAAGTACTTGCGGGTGCCGGGGAGCTGCCGCAGCAGGACCAGCGCCACGCCGGTCAGCTCGCCCGCCTCCGGGTCAGGTCCCCAGCCGAGCAGTTGTGCGCGCCAGCCCTCCTTGACGTCCGCCCAGGACGGGCATTGGAGGAAGCCCGCGCCGAGTGCGGCACCGGCAGGTGTCGCGAGGAAGGCGCGGTAGGCCTCGGCGGTGACGGGCGCCAGGCGGATGGCACGGTTCCAGGCATCCTGGCCGCGACCGGGCGGCACAAGCAGCGCTGACACAGTGTGAGCCTCTCTTCCTCCCCGATCCGTCGCGGGGACGCCGAGATGCTCACAGCCGCCGATGACCGTGCCGCGCGGCGAATGTGACCGGACCATGACCGTTCCTCATCAGTCGCTGTCACATGGCCCGGTATGGCGCCCGCAAGGGCCCTCCCGGTCCTACAGTCACGGCATTCGCCCTGTTCCGGCCTATCGTCCACCACGGAGATCCAGTTGCACCGCGACCGCCACCGCATACGAGTTCGGGCTGCCGCCGCCATCCTGCTGGCACCGCTCGCCGCCTGCTCATCCGGCAACAGCCCCGCCGCGCCGGGTGACGCCAAAGCCGCCGACGACCGTCCCGTCACGGTCTCCGTCACCCCGAAGGGGAAGCAGGCCACCGCGGGCGAATCCGTCAAGGTGACCGCCACGGGCGGCACCCTCACCTCCGTGACCGTCACCGACACCAAGGGCCGGGAACTCAGCGGCAAGCTGGGCCCCGGTGGCACGGCATGGACGTCGGACCGCAAGGCCGCCCCCGGCACGGCCTACAACGTCACGGCTGCGACCAGGACCAAGGGCGGCACTGCGGGCACGGCCAAGGCCTCGTTCGCCACCGCGGAAGCGGACAAGGTCAACAAGGTCGACTGGCGGCCCGGGGCGGGCGCCACCGTCGGCATCGCCCAGCCGATCTCGCTGGTCTTCGACCGTCCCGTCAAGAACCGGGCCGAGGTCGAGAAGCAGCTCAAGATCACCACGTCGGACAGGACCGAGGGCTCCTGGGGCTGGATGCGCGACTGGTCCGGCAAGGACCGGGTGGACTGGCGGCCCAGGACGTACTGGAAGCCCGGCACGAAGGTCACCCTCAACGCCGAGCTCAACGGCACCGATTCGGGGAGCGGCGGCGGCTGGTTCGTACGCGACTACACCACCACGTTCACGATCGGCGCCGCGCAGATCGTCAAGGTCGACCTCGACAGCCACCAGCTCACGCTGCTGCGTGATGGAAAGGCCGTCCGCCGGATCCCGGTGTCCGGCGGCACCCCGGGCGGCGACAAGCGCTCCTGGCGCGGCACCGCCGTGCTGATGGCCAAGGAGGGCACGATCAACATGAACTCCGAGACCGTCGGTCTCGGCGACGCCTACGACAAGATGGTCGACTACTCGATGCGGCTCACCTGGTCGGGGATGTACGCGCACGCGGCGCCGTGGAACGCCGCCTACTTCGGCAGCGCCAACCGCAGTTCGGGTTGCATCGGCATGAGCGACGCGAACGCGGCCTGGTTCTACGGGCAGGTGCGGCCCGGCGACCCGTTCGAGATCAAGGGCGAGGACACCAAGGGCACGGTCGTGCCCGAGAACGGCTTCGGCGAGTGGAACCTGTCGTGGGAGGAGTGGCAGAGCAGGAGCGCGCTGCGCTGAGCACGTCGGCGTGGCGCGGAGTCCCTCGGAATCACCGGTCGAGGATCACCCGTCGAGCTCCCACACGAGCACCTCGGCCGGGGCTGCGGCGACCAGCTCAAGCCCCATCCCGTCGGTGATCCGCGCCGCGTCACCGGGCCCCAGCTCATCCCCGGCCAGCCGCACCACCCCCCGCACGACATGTACGTACGCCAGCGACGCGTCCGGGACGGCGGCGCGTTCGTCCGCGCCGAGACGGCGTACGTGCAGCATCGCCCCGGACTGGGGGAGGGCGTAGGGGGTGGCGTCGGCGATGCCCCGCACGACCTCGTAGGACGGCTCGCCGCCGGGCTCCAGCGGCGAGAGCCACATCTGCACGAAGGTCAGCGGTGCGTCGCTGTCGTTGCGTTCGACATGCCGCACCCCGCCCGCCGAGCTCAGCCGCTGCAGGTCACCAGGGCGTACGACGGTGGCCCGGCCGGTGGTGTCCCGGTGGGTCAGCTCGCCCTCCACCACCCAGGTCACGATCTCGGTGTGGCTGTGCGGATGCTCGTCGAATCCGGCGCCCGGCGCCAGCCGCTCCTCGTTGCAGGCGATGATCGCGCCGAAGCGCAGATTGTCCGGATCGTAGAAACGTCCGAAGGAGAAGGCGTGCAGCGACTCGATGCCGGTCGCCTCGTCGCCACCCGGGTAGCGCCCCGCGGCGCGCCGTACGGAAATCACACGCCTAACGGTAGACGCCGGAGCGGGCGCGGGGCCGCCCCTGGGAGCCCTCCCCGAGCCGGTTCGGGATTCCTGAGCCGGGACTCCGCCCGCTCACCGTGCTCCCCGCCGGGCCCCGAGTCTCCGCCTGGGCGTCCTGATAAGGCACTCTTGTCCCCGTGCCCCATCCCGAACCCGCGGAATCCGAACCCGCCGAACCCGCCGAGCCGGCTCTGCCCGCTACACCCGCCGCCCATCCGCACTCCGCGACCCTGAAGCGCCTGGAGCAGTCCTCGGGGCGGCTCGCGGCGAACGCCATCGCCCGCATGGACGAGATGCTTCCGTGGTACCGGGCGATGCCCCCGGAGAACCGGTCATGGATCGGGCTGGTGGCCCAGGCGGGTATCGCTGCGTTCACGGAGTGGTTCCGGCACCCCGAGACACCCCAGGCGATCTCGACCGACGTCTTCGGCACGGCCCCGCGTGAACTGACCCGGGCGATCACGCTGCGGCAGACGGTGGAGATGGTGCGCACCACCATCGAGGTCATGGAGGTGGCGATCGAGGATGTCGCCGCGCCCGGTGACGAGTCGATCCTGCGCGAGGCCCTGCTGGTCTACGCGCGGGAGATCGCCTTCGCGACCGCCCAGGTGTACGCGCAGGCCGCGGAGGCACGCGGCGCCTGGGACGCCCGGCTCGAGTCGCTTGTGGTCAACGCGGTGCTATCCGGCGAGGCCGACGAGGGCGCCGTCAGCAGGGCAGCGGCGCTCGGCTGGAACTCGCCGGAGCATGTCTGCGTGGTGCTGGGCACCGCGCCCGACGGGGACAGCGAGCTCACCGTGGAGGCCATTCGCCGCGCGGCCCGGCACGCCAAGCTCCAGGTGCTGACCGGGGTACTCGGCGACCGCCTCGTGGTCATCGCCGGAGGCAGCGACAGTCCGCTGCAGGTCGCCAAGTCGCTGATCGGCCCGTACGCCGCGGGACCCGTGGTGGCCGGTCCCGTCGTACCGGACCTGCTGGCGGCGACACGCTCCGCACAGGCCGCCGCAGCGGGCCTCAAGGCGTGCGCGGCGTGGCAGGATGCCCCGCGTCCGGTTCTGGCGGACGATCTGCTGCCGGAACGCGCCATCGCGGGCGACCCTTCAGCGCGCGAGCAGCTGGTGGAGGAGATCTACAGACCACTGGAAGAAGCAGGCTCGGCACTGCTGGAGACACTCAGTGTCTATCTGGAGCAGGCCAGCAGCCTCGAAGGCGCGGCACGGATGCTCTTCGTCCACCCGAACACCGTCCGCTACCGGCTCCGACGTGTGACCGACGTCACCGGCTGGTCACCCTCTGATGTCCGCTCCGCGTTCACTCTCCGGATCGCACTCATCCTCGGGCGTCTGGTAGACGGCGATCTCCAGTCCTAGTCTTTTGTCGAACACCGACAATTCCCCTGACGGTTCTTGGTCCCTGTCCCCACGGGCGGCTGGGACCATCCACAAGAGAGAGTGTGAGGGTGCTCGTACTCGTCGCTCCCGGCCAAGGCGCTCAGACGCCTGGCTTCCTGACCCCCTGGCTCGAACTCCCCGGCGCCGCCGACCGTATCGCGGTCTGGTCGGACGCCATCGGACTCGACCTCGCCCACTACGGCACGAAGGCCGACGCGGACGAGATCCGCGACACGGCCGTGGCTCAGCCGCTCCTCGTCGCAGCCGGTCTGCTGTCCGCTTCCGCGCTGCGTGACTCGCTCGGCGAGGCGCTCGGCGACTTCGTGCCCGGCGCCGTCGCCGGTCACAGCGTCGGCGAGATCACCGCCGCCGCTTTCGCCGGCGTCCTGGACGACGCGGCGGCGCTGCGTCTCGTACGGACCCGGGGCCTGGCGATGGCCGAGGCCGCCGCCGTCACCGAGACCGGTATGTCCGCGCTGCTCGGCGGGGACCCCGAGGTCAGCATCGCGCATCTGCGGAAGCTCGGCCTGACTCCGGCGAACGTGAACGGCGCGGGCCAGATCGTGGCCGCCGGCACCAAGGAGCAGCTCGCCGCGCTGGAAGCGGACAAGCCCGAGGGCGTCCGCAAGATCGTGGCGCTGAAGGTGGCCGGCGCGTTCCACACGCACCACATGGCTCCCGCGGTCGCCAAGCTGGAGGAGGCCGCCAAGGCGCTGGCCCCCATGGACCCGAAGATCCCGTACGTCTCGAACAAGGACGGCGTGGTCGTCACCGCGGGCGACGAGGTCGTGGCCCGGCTCGTGGGCCAGGTCGCCAACCCGGTGCGCTGGGACCTGTGCATGGAGACGTTCAAGGAACTCGGCGCGACCGCGATCATCGAGGTGTGCCCGGGCGGCACCCTCGTCGGTCTGGCCAAGCGCGCCCTGCCGGGCGTCAGGACACTCGCGCTGAAGACCCCTGACGACCTCGAAGCGGCCCGCACACTCATCGCGGAGGCAGCGGGAGCCGCTGCCGACGCCCCGGACGCCGCCGAAGCGGCGGGCTCGCCCAGCGCCTGACGAAGGAGCCGTAAGCGCATGTCGAAGATCAGGCCCAGCCAGGGCGCCCCGTACGCGCGGATCATGGGTGTCGGCGGTTACCGCCCCACCCGCGTCGTGCCCAACGAGGTGATCCTGGAGACGATCGACTCGTCCGACGAGTGGATCCGTTCCCGCTCGGGTATCGCGACCCGGCACTGGGCGAACGACGAGGAGACCGTCGCCGCGATGTCGATCGAGGCGTCGGGCAAGGCGATCGCCGATGCGGGGTTGACCCCGGAGCAGATCGGCGCCGTCGTCGTCTCCACCGTCTCGCACTTCCACCAGACGCCGGCCATCGCCACCGAGATCGCCGACAAGCTCGGCACGAAAAAGGCCGCGGCCTTCGACATCTCGGCCGGCTGCGCCGGTTTCGGCTACGGACTGACCCTCGCCAAGGGCATGGTCGTGGAAGGTTCCGCCGAGTACGTGCTGGTGATCGGGGTCGAGCGGCTCAGCGATCTGACCGACCTGGAGGACCGTGCCACGGCCTTCCTGTTCGGCGACGGCGCGGGCGCGGTCGTGGTCGGCCCGGCCAAGGAACCGCTGATCGGGCCCACGGTCTGGGGCTCCGAGGGCGACAAGGCCGGCACGATCAAGCAGACCGTGTCGTGGGCGGAGTACCGCGACGGCACTGTCGAGCGGTTCCCCGCCATCACCCAGGAGGGCCAGGCGGTGTTCCGCTGGGCCGTGTTCGAGATGGCGAAGGTCGCTCAGCAGGCGCTGGACGCGGCCGGGATCAGCGCGGACGACCTGGATGTCTTCATCCCGCACCAGGCCAACATGCGGATCATCGACTCGATGGTGAAGACCCTGAAACTGCCGGAGCATGTCACGGTCGCCCGTGACGTGGAGACCACCGGCAACACCTCGGCCGCCTCGATTCCGCTCGCGATGGAGCGGCTTCTGGCGACCGGCGAGGCGAAGAGCGGCGACACCGCGCTCGTCATCGGCTTCGGGGCGGGTCTCGTATACGCCGCGACGGTCGTTACCCTCCCCTAGGCAAGCATTCGGATCTTCCGGACTTCCGGGAATACTTCGGCAGTCCGGACTCCGGGCCAGCCTGTTCAACCCTCAGCCAGACACTGAGCCACACATTGAAGGAGCGCCACATGGCCGCCACGCAGGAAGAGATCGTCGCCGGTCTCGCGGAGATCGTCAACGAGATCGCGGGTATCCCGACGGAGGACGTCCAGCTGGACAAGTCCTTCACCGACGACCTGGATGTCGACTCGCTGTCCATGGTCGAGGTCGTCGTCGCCGCCGAAGAGCGCTTCGACGTCAAGATCCCGGACGAGGACGTCAAGAACCTCAAGACGGTCGGCGACGCCGCCGACTACATCCTGAAGCACCAGGCCTGATCAAGGGCCGATCAGGTACGCCACCCAGCGGTGGCGCCGCTGATTCACGCAACCGCCTCACCGCTTAGACCGTGGAGAAAGAATTCCTGTGAACTCGACCAATCGCACCGTGGTCGTCACCGGTATCGGCGCAACCACACCGCTGGGTGGCGACACCGCAACGACCTGGGAAGGTCTGTTAGCGGGACCCTCCCGCGTCCCCCCCCTGGACG
>NZ_JBHXFA010000108.1:0-1359 GCF_042724175.1 Streptomyces sp. NPDC127084 | reverse complement strand
CTCGTTCGCGCCCCAGTACTCCAGGTCGTTGCGGACCTGATAGCCGTGTGCCCGGGCGGGGGTGCCCCCCGCCCCCCCCCCCCCCCGCCGGCCCCCGCCCCGACACCGCATCGACCTGGGAAGGTCTGATCGCGGGACGCTCCGGCGTCCGCCCGCTGGACGACGAGCGCTTCGCCGACCTGCCCGTCCGTATCGCCGCCCCGGTGGCGGTCGACCCGGCTGATGTGCTTCCGCGTCCGGTCGCCCGGAAACTGGACCGTTCCGCCCAGTTCGCGCTGATCGCCGCCCGTGAGGCGTGGGCCGACGCGGGTTACTCCGGTCCGGCCGGAGCGGAGATCCCGGAGTCCGCCGAGGGTGCTGCGCAGGTCGCGCCCGAGCGGCTCGGCGCGGTCATCGCGTCCGGTATCGGCGGTGTCACCACACTGCTCGACCAGTACGACGTGCTGAAGGAGAAGGGCGTACGCCGCGTCTCCCCGCACACCGTGCCGATGCTGATGCCCAACAGCCCCTCCGCGAACGTGGGTCTGGAGGTGAACGCCCAGGCTGGCGTGCACACCCCGGTCTCCGCGTGTGCGTCAGGCGCCGAAGCGATCGGCTACGCCGTCGAGATGATCCGCAGCGGCCGTGCCGACGTGGTCATCGCCGGCGGTACGGAGGCGGCGATCCACCCGCTGCCGGTCGCCGCGTTCGCCAACATGATGGCGATGTCCAAGAACAACGACGAGCCCGAGAAGGCCTCGCGCCCCTACGACAAGGACCGTGACGGCTTCGTCCTCGGTGAGGGCGCCGGTGTGGTCATCCTGGAGTCGGCGGAGCACGCCGCGGCCCGTGGCGCCCGTGTGTACTGCGAGGTGCTCGGCCAGGGCCTGTCAGCGGACAGCCATCACATCGCCCAGCCGGAGCCGACCGGCCGCGGTATCGCCGCCGCGCTGCAGAACCTGCTGGACTCCTCGGACCTTAAGCCGGGCGAGGTCGTCCACCTCAACGCCCATGCGACGTCCACTCCTCAGGGTGATGTCGCGGAGATCAAGGCGCTGCGCAAGGTGCTGGGCGACGACCTCGACCACGTCGCGGTGTCCGCGACCAAGTCGATGACCGGGCATCTGCTCGGCGGCGCGGGCGGTATCGAGACCGTGGCGACGGTCCTCGCCCTGCACCACCGGCTCGCCCCGCCGACGATCAACGTCGACGAGCTCGACCCCGACGTGGACGCGGACATCGTCCGCGGTGAGCCGCGGGCGCTGCCCGACGGCACGATCGCGGCGATCAACAACTCGTTCGGTTTCGGCGGCCACAACGTGGTGCTGGCGTTCCGCACGGTCTGACACAGCGACGTAAGCACACGGCAGGGCCCGTCTC
>NZ_JBHXFA010000107.1:0-26113 GCF_042724175.1 Streptomyces sp. NPDC127084 | reverse complement strand
CGCCGGTACCCGCCCTCTGTGCTGGGTGAGCACCAGCTCACCTCAGCGCGAGCACCATCGAGTCGGACGGGGACGCCCAGACTCCGCGCGCCTCGGCGAAGCCCGCCGCCCGCAGGGTGCGGGCGTGCCAGTCGAGCGAGGGGAGCTCTCCGTCGGCATGCTCGCCGTAGATCTCGAACCGGCGTGCCGTCGGGGCGGCCAGCACCGGGTCCTCGGCGGCCAGAGCCCACCACTCGGCCCAGTCGAGCACCCCGGCGGCCTTGGCCCGGTCCATGGCGGCATGGCGCTGGGCCCGCTCGGCGGCGTTGATCCGGGGCGTGGTCTCGTCCTTCATATGGTCGGCGTTCATGAAGACCCCGCCGTCCGCGACAAGCCCGGCGAGCTGCCCGTACAGGGTTGCCAGCGGGCCGAGGCGCAGCCAGTGCAGTGCGGTGGCGGTGAGGACGGCGTCGTACGAGTCGTGCGGCAGTGCCGCGGTCCAGTCCGGATCGGTGAGATCCGCGCTGACGAAGGTGGCGCGGTCGTCGCCCGCGAAGTACCCCTCGGCGATGGTGAGCAGCGCCGGGTCCTGGTCGACCCCGACGCTCACCGCGCCGGGGAACCGCATGAGCAAACGGCTCGTGATACTTCCCGTACCGCACGCGAGGTCCAGGACCCTAGGCTCGGGTCCGACGACGGCCTCGACCATGTCCAGCATCACCCGGAAGCGTTCCTCGCGGTCGGGCAGGTACCACTCCTGCTGCCGGTCCCAGCTTTCCTGCCAGGCCCGCCAGTCGGTGGTGGTCTCTGCGTGTGCCGTGCTCGCCGCTGATTCCGTCACGGGAAACCCTCCCAAGTAATACCCTGGACGCAGAGGTATCCATTACCTCCCGGACGCTGACACTAGACCCGATCCGTAAGGACTACAAGTGGAACTGGCCCATTACTCGGACTACGCCGTGCGTCTGGTCAACACCGAAGAGCCCACCCGCAACAAGGACACGCTCACCTCCGTGGAGGCGGTCCGTGAGCTCTTCGGCCCATCCGTCCAGGCCGCCCGGCGCGCCACGGACGCGGACGTGACCCGGTTCCGCTCCGTACGGGCCAGGCTGCGCGCGGTCTTCACCGCGGCCGACGAGGGTGACCACACCCAGGCCGTCGACCTGCTCAACTCACTGCTGCTGGAGTTCCCGGTCAGCCCTCAGATCTCCGGTCACGAGCTCCTTGACGACGAGGGCCTCCCGCGCTGGCATATGCACCTGGCCGAGCATCCGTCCAACGCGACCACGGGCTACGCGGCGATCGCCGCGATGGGCCTGGCCTTCCACCTCACCGAGTTCGGCGCCGACCGGCTCGGCCTCTGCCAGGCCGCCCCCTGCCGCAACGCCTACCTCGACACCTCCACCAACCGCTCACGGCGCTACTGTTCCGACCGCTGCGCCACCCGCGCCAACGTCGCCGCGTACCGCGCACGCAAGCGCCTGGAGACCGAGCGGTCGCCGGACACCGGCCGCACGGCGGACACCAACCAGAGCGCGCGCGAGCGCAGCGAGCCCTGATCCGCGGCGCGCGGCCGGTAGCGGACCCGGACCCGACCGAGGAGCAGTTCGTCGGGCACCACCCCGAACAGCCTGCTGTCCCCCTCCGTGTACGGGTTGTCGCCCAGCACCCACCAGCCGCCCTCACGGCGCTCGACGAGCCGCTTCACGATCAGCAGATCCTGCTGCAGCGGATGCCGCATCACCGCGACGTCCCCCACCCGGACCACGGCCCCGTAGCGCACCAGCAGCCGGTCGCCGTGCGCCAGCGTGGGGTACATGGAGGGCCCCGTCACCTCCGCGACCCCGAAGCGCGCTCCGGGCTCCCGCCCCAGGTCCGTCATCGTCCACCTCTCGGCTCCCACCGTACGTTCCACGGGGTCCCGGCACGCCCCGGACTTTTGACCTAAGCCCCAGGGGCGCTCGCGAAAACGTGTCTCTCACGGAGTAATGTCCCACCTGAGAAGACGATCACGAGGAAGGACAGCTCAATGCTCTCCCGCCTGTTTGCCCCCAAGGTGAAGGTCAGCGCGCACTGCGACCTCCCCTGCGGCGTGTACGACCCGGCCCAGGCCCGCATCGAGGCCGAGTCGGTCAAGGCCGTCCAGGAGAAGATGGCCGCCAACGACGACCCGCACTTCCAGGCCCGTGCGACGGTCATCAAGGAGCAGCGCGCGGAGCTCGCAAAGCACCACGTCTCGGTGCTGTGGAGCGACTACTTCAAGCCGCCGCACTTCGAGAAGTACCCGCAGCTGCACCAGCTGGTCAACGACACCCTGAAGGCGCTGTCCGCGGCCAAGGGGTCCACCGACCCGAAGACGGGCGAGAAGGCGCTGGAGCTCATCGCCGAGATCGACCGGATCTTCTGGGAGACCAAGAAGGCCTGATCTCGGATCATGCCCATTGACCTACGGTTTCCCTGAGCCCTGGTCTTGCAGTCCGCACCCGGTCCGCGGGCCGCCGAGCACGACATCGGCGTCCATGGCGGATCGGGTGCGGTCTTCTGCGGTGGAGCGGCGGTGGGTAGCGCGGGTCAGGCGCTTTCGAGTACGCGCCGACCGAAGTCCGCCCCCTGGGGCAGTTGGTGTCGGATACGCCCGAGCGCCTCGTCGAAGTCGCCGCCCGCGATTCCGGATTCGTATACCGCGCCGCCGAAGTGCAGGGTGAGATTGAGATCGACCCGGTCCGGCCGTCCGCCGGGCCCGCGTTCACCGAGCGTCAGCAGGCAGCTGAGCGTGGCGTGATACCCGGTCCCGGCCAGGGTGATGGGCAGTGGCAGATCCCATTCCAGTACGCAACCGGCGAGCGGCTCACCTGAGTCAGCTGCGGTGAGGGCGGCGAAACCCGAGCCCTCATACGCGATCTCCCTGATGCGGGTGTGCACTTCCCGCCCGTTGGCGGCGACCGTGATGGCGATCGCTTCCGCACCCCGGCGGTCCCGGTACCAGCCGGTCCATACGTCCGTCGACTCCGATGACATGGCGCGGACTGTAGCGGTATGACCGGCTCCGCAGTACAGCCGGTCACCCCTTCGAATGCATCGAACGCCCGAACGGAGCACCAGAAGCCGACTTACGGCTGCCCTTCGGTGTCCCTGGCGTGGTCATGCTCGGCCGGCCGGGCGGGCACCGCCGGCTCTTCGGCACTGAGCGCACAGGCCGTGTTGTGGCAGGGTCCCGGCACCCACTCGGGGACGAACGCTCCGAGGACCTTACGCCGCTTGATGACGGTACCGACAGGCCTCCCGCAGGCCGGGCACACGTACTCGGCCTCCGGGCTGCGGACGGTCCGACGCCCTTCGCTGCCCATGCGTTCCAGGATAGGTCGGCGCGCTCAGGATGGACACCTGGTGTACTTCCGCACGACCGCACCGTTGCCGAACGCGCGCACCATGTCCAGAGTGAAGTCGGTGAGGGTGAATCCGGAGCCGAACATCGGCATCCCTGACCCGTATACCTGCGGATAGGTCTTGATCACGAGCTCGTCGATCTCGTCGATCAGCTCGCCGGCGACCTCCGAGCCACCGCACAGCCAGATGCCGAGTCCGCCGTCCTCCGCCTTGAGCTCGCGAACCGCGGCGGCGAGGTCGCCTGACAGGATCCGCACATTCGGGTCGGGGGACACCTCGAGGGTGCGGGAGGCCACGTACTCGCGCAGGTGGCCGTACGGGCTGGTCATTCCGGCGTCGAGGCCCAGCTGATAGCTGCCGCGGCCCTGGATCACCGTGTCGAAGTGCACGTTCTCCAGCCCGTCGAGACCGAGCAGCCTGCGCCCCTCGGCCGAAACGGTCTCCGGGTACTCCGTCTTGAGGTACTCCAGGAACTCGGCGTCGACGAAGGCGAACATGGATGAGGCGTCGCCCTTCGGATCACCGATGTAGCCGTCGATCGAGCAGGCGATGAAATATGTGAGCTTTCGCAAACCAGTTCCTCCCGTTGCAACCACTACACTTAGAGTGCTTCATGTGTAGTGGTTCGTAAAGAGCGTTTTCCAGACAGCCCGAGTGAAGAGGAGGTGGCCGCGAAGGTGGCCAGAAACCCTGAGCGCAGGATCGCGCTGGTGGACGCCGCCATCGAGGTGCTCGCCCGTGAGGGAGCCCGCGGTCTCACCTTCCGGGCCGTGGACGCCGAGGCCGGGGTACCAGCCGGGACGGCGTCCAACTACTTCGTGAACCGCGATGACCTGTTCACCCAGGCAGGAGCCCGGATCCATGTGCGGATGACCCCGGACGCCGCCGAAGCGGAGGTGGCGATGCGGCCGGCACCGACCCGCGGGCTGTACGTCGATCTGATGCGCTGGCTGGTGCGGCGGATGGCCGCCGAACGCACCGGCTACCTCGCCTTCCTGGAGCTGCGCCTGGAGGCCACTCGTCGCCCGGCGCTGGCGGCCGAGCTCAACAGGGCGGTCCGTGCCGAGTTCGACGCGAACCGCATGCTGCATCTCGACTCGGGCCTGCCGGGCGACTCGGATGTCTTCCTGACCCTCTATCTGGCGATGACAGGGCTGATGCTCGAACACTTCACCCTGCCCGAAGTGCTCGCCGACCAGGAGCTCGACGAGCTCGTGGCGACCGTGGTCCACCGGATCATCCCGGAGGACTGACCCGCGGCCCGCCGGATTCCCCGTGGCCCGTCAGACGCCCGCTGGCGCGGTGGCGGGCTCCCGCCACATAGGCCACATGAGCGGGCCGTCCGGCAGCTCGACCTTGCGGTCCGTGAAAGCGAACCCAAGGCGTTCGTAGAGCCTGCTGCTACGGGCGCTGCTCGCCTCCAGATACGCGGGGACCCCCTCCCGGTCGCAGCGCTCCAGCACCGGGGCGATCAGCGCGGTGCCGAGCCCCTCGCCCTGGCGCTCCGGGGAGACGGCGATGAGCAGCAGATACTCATGGGCCCGGTCGTGCGGATGGACCTCGCCAGTGAGCCGGCCGACGAGTTCGGCCCGCTCGTTGTCCGGGTCCGCCGCCTCGCGCATCCGGGCCGGTGTGTCGTCGTCGGCGTCGGGCGGCCCCGCGGGCACCTGGAGCCAGAGCGCCGCGGCCGTCCCGTCCTCCGCCATGTCCACCCGCCCCTCGGTGAGTGCGGTGTCGAGGAAGAACCCCATGAACACGCCGTGCACCTTGCGACGGTGGTTCTCGTCAGGGAAGACCCAGTTGCTCACCGGATCGTCCATGAAGGCCTCGTCAAGCAGCCGTGCCACCGTCTCACGGTCGCCCGCTCCAGCCTGCCGTATACGTACGCCGTCCATGTCCGGGCCTCTCCGCGCTCGATCAACCGGTCGCAGAGATACTAGAGTTGAGGCCAAAGCCCGGACCCCGGCCGTGGCCGGAAAGCTCCACCCTCAGCGACTGCGCCGGGTGACGAATTCGGCGAGCGCCAGCAGATCACCGGCCGCCGCGAGGTCCGGAACCGCCCGGGACAACTGCTGCACCGCCCGCGCCATCCGGTCCGCCGCCTCCATCTGGGCCCAGTCCCGCCCGCCTGCCCGTTCGACCGCGTCGGCCGCGCGGCGCACGGATTCCGAGTCCATGGGACGTTTGTAGAGCTCCGCCAGCTCCCTTCCCGCCTCCGTGCCCGAGCTGAGGGCCGCGACCACCGGGAGCGACTTCTTGTGCGCCGCGAGGTCGGCCCCGGCGGGCTTTCCCGTGCACTCCGGGTCGCCCCAGATCCCGATCAGGTCGTCGATGAGCTGGAACGCCAGGCCTGCCTCCCGTCCGAAGGCGTCCATGGCCGCGACCTCTTCCTCGCCCGCCCCCGCATAGACGGCACCCAGGGCGCAGGAGCACCCCAGCAAGGCTCCCGTCTTCGCCGTGGCCATCGCGAGGCACTCGTCGAGGGACACCTGGTGCGGGTCGAGTTCCTCGAAGGCGCAGTCGGCCTGCTGTCCCGCACACAGCTCGATCACACAGGCCGCGAGCCGGGCGGAAGCCGTCCCGGCGGCAGGGTGCCTGTCCTCGGCGAGCAGCCGCAGCGCGAGTGCGAGCATGGCGTCACCCGCGATGATGGCGTCGGGCGTACCGAAGACGGTCCACGCGGTGGGACGGTGCCTGCGGGTGCGGTCCTCATCGATGACATCGTCGTGCAGCAGGGTGAAGTTGTGTGCGAGTTCGACCGCGGCTGCCGCCCGCACCGCGTACTGCGCGTCCCCACCGAGGGCCTGGGCGGCGGCGAGCACCAACGCGGGCCGGATCGCCTTGCCCGCTGAGCCGGCGGCCGGACTGCCGTCGGCGTGCTCCCAGCCGAAGTGGTACATCGCGATGCGCCGTATGGACCCGGGCAGTGACTCCACGGTGTCCCGCAGACGTGGCGTGACTGCCGTCCTGGTGCGTTCCAGGAGTGCCGCGGCCTCCTGGCCGTCGGTGGCGGTGTCCGTACCGGTCATCGTCACGGTGTCTCCCTCTGCCGTGGGGTGGGGCGGGGGCGCCGGTGGGCGGAACGGCCGCCCCCGCGGGTGGGGGGTGGGGATTGCGGAACCTGAGGCCCTACCGCCAGCGGCTCACCTCGACGTTCTCCAGCACGCCGAGGGCGTCGGGCACCAGAACGGCGGCCGAGTAGTAGGCCGTGACCAGGTACGAGATGATCGCCTGCTCGTCGATGCCCATGAAGCGCACGGACAGGCTCGGCTCGATCTCATCGGGAATTCCGCTCTGCCGGAGCCCGACCACGCCTTGGTCGTCCTCGCCCGTACGCATACAGATGATGGAGGTCGTCCGGGCGTCCGAGATCGGGATCTTGTTGCAGGGGAAGATGGGCACCCCGCGCCAGGCCGGGATGCGGTTCCCGCCGATGTCCACGGTGTCCGGGTAGATACCCCGCTTGGTGCACTCGCGCCCGAAGGCGGCGATGGCTCGCGGGTGCGCGAGGAAGAGCTTGGAGCCGCGCCGGCGGGACAGCAACTCGTCCATGTCGTCGGGACCGGGCACCCCGTCGTGCGGCTGGAGCCGCTGCTCGTAGTCGCAGTTCGCCAGGAGCCCGAACTCCCTGTTGTTGATGAGCTCGTCCTCCTGGCGCTCACGCAGCGCCTCCACCGTGAGCCTCAACTGCTGCTCGGTCTGGTTCATCGGCCGGTTGTAGAGGTCGGCGACCCTGCTGTGCACCTTCAGAACGGTCTGAGCGACACTCAGCTCGTATTCACGGGGCGCCGCTTCATAGTCGACGTAGGTATGCGGCACGACCGCCTCGCCGATATGACCCGCCGACAGGTCGATGGCAGCCTCACCGTACTTGTTGGTGCGCTGGTGAGGCAGGGACACCATCGACACCAGATGCGCGGCCAGCGTTTCGGCACGGTCGGCGAGGCTCAGCACATCCTGGCGGGTCAGCTGGAGCACCACGCACGAGGTGGCGGCCCTGGCCGTGGAGTCCCACACCGCGTCGCCGTCGACCAGCGACCGGTCACCGAGGTAGGAGCCGTCGGCCAGGACCCCGAGCACCGCCTCGTCGCCGTAGGGTCCGGTGCCGATCTGCTCCACCCGTCCATGGGCGATCAGGAACACCCGGTCCGCGGTCTCCCCCTTCGTGGCCAGCACCTCACCGGGCGCGAACTCCCGCTGCCGGCACCGCTGCGCCAGCTCGGCCAGCACCGCCGGGTCCTCGAAGCCTCGGAGCGAGGGAAGCTCCCCGAGCTCCGCCGGGATGACCTGGACCTGGCCCCCGGTCTGGATGAAGGTGACCCTCCCGTCGCCCACGGAGTAACTGAGACGGCGGTTCACCCGGTATGTACCGCCCTGGACCTCTACCCACGGCAGCATCCGCAGCAGCCACCTGGAGGTGATCTCCTGCATCTGGGGCGCTGACTTGGTGGTGGTCGCCAGGTTCCGCGCGGCGGCCGTACCAAGACTCTGCTGCGGCAACGCCGCGTCCTGGCCACCGTCGCGTACCTCGTCGCCAACCGAACCGACCGAACCGACCGACATGCGACTCCTCGCAATCAGAACAATCATGGTTTGACCTGCGCGAAGAAGCTTTCCATCACGGAGAGTGCGGACGCCATTACACAAATGAGTGGGACTAGTCCCGCACCAGCGGGGCATGGCGGGGCGTTTCCACTCGCCCAGCCCAGCCTGGAGGCACAACCTGACGCGGGCGCGACAATGGCCAGGTGAACGCGATCGACCTCGGCAGCCTCCGGCCCCGGCTCCCCTCCCCTTTGGAGCCGGTCGACGACGAGCGCTTCACCCGGCACGGGGTCAGACTGCTACTCAAGCGCGACGACCTGATCCACCCGGCCCTCCCCGGAAACAAGTGGCGCAAGCTCGCACCGAATCTGACCGCCGCGGCAGGCCGGCCCGTGCTGACCTTCGGCGGGGCGTACTCGAACCATCTGCGCGCCACCGCCGCCGCGGGCCGCCTGCTCGGCTTCCCCACCATCGGGATCGTCCGCGGTGAGGAACTCGCCGACCGCCCCCTCAACCCCTCACTGGCCCGCTGTGCGGCGGACGGCATGCGGCTGCGCTTCGTGGACCGGGCCACGTACCGCCGCAAAGACGTACCCGACGTACTGACGTCGCTGGTCGAGCGGTTCGGCGGCGAGGGGCGGGAGGCTTACGGCGACTGCTACGTCGTCCCCGAAGGGGGGAGCAACGCCCTGGCCGCGCGAGGCTGCGCGGAGCTCGGGCGCGAGCTGTCCGGCGTCTCGGACGTGGTCGCCGTGGCCTGCGGGACGGGCGGGACCCTCGCCGGGCTGGCAGCCGGGCTGGCCCCCGCTCCCGAGGGACGGCCGGAGAGACCTGCGAGAGCCCTCGGCGTCCCCGTACTCCGGGGCGGATTCCTCGCCGAGGCCGTCAGTTCCCTCCAGCGGCAGGCCTTCGGCGGCCGGGCGGGCGACTGGTGGCTGGACGAGCGGTTCCATTTCGGCGGCTACGCACGGACCACTCCGGAGCTGGACGCCTTCGCCGCGGACTTCGAGCAGCGGCATGGACTGCCCGTCGAACGCCTCTACGTCGCCAAACTGCTGTACGCCCTCGTCACCCTCACCGGCGAGGGCGCGTTCCCGCCCGGGACGACCGTGACCGCCGTGATCACGGGAAGCCCGGATCCGGTAGCGGGGCGACCACCGGGGCGGACCGCTCAGTCCGCGCCCTCCCGGTAGGCGGCTGCCTCCTCCAGGTCGAGCCGCCTCAGCAGCGTGCGCATCATCTCGTCGTCGATCCGCCGCTCGTCGCGCAGCTGTACGAAAACCGCCCGCTCAGCGTCGATCACCTCACGCGCGAGCCGCCGGTAGGTGTCATCGGCGGACTCCCCCGTGATGGGGTTGCCTGCCCCCAGCCGCTCCCACACGGCGTTCCTCCGGCGCTCCAGCACCCCGCGCAGGCGGTCGGCCAGCGGGCCCGGAAGCGTGTTGCGTTCGTCGGCCAGCAGCTCGTCAAGGCGCTCCTCCGCCTTCCGGGACGCCTCGCTCTGCGCCTGGGCCTCGGCGAGGGTCTCGGCCTGTGCGTCACGGCCGGGCAGCCTCAGCGCCCGGATCAGCGGCGGCAGGGTGAGGCCCTGCACGACCAGGGTCCCGATGACCGTCGTGAAGGTCAGGAACAGCACCAGGTTGCGGGCCGGGAACGGCTCCCCGCCATGGACGGCGAGCGGGATCGAGAAGGCGATCGCCAGCGAGACCACTCCGCGCATCCCGGCCCAGCCCACGACCACGGGCGCCTTCCAGTTCACCCCGGGCTCACGCTGTCTGATGCGGCTCGACAGCGCCCTCGGCAGGAACGTGGCGGGGAAGACCCATACGTAGCGGATCACCACCACCATGGCGAACACGGCGACGGCGTACCAGAGGGCCTGCCCCACGCTGTAGTCCCCTAGGCCCTGGACCACGTACGGCAGTTGGAGGCCGATCAGCATGAAGACCGAGGTCTCCAGGAGGAAGGAGACCATCTTCCACACGGCTGCTTCCTGAAGGCGGGTGGCGAAGTCCACCTGCCAGGCCCGGTGCCCGAGGAAGAGCGCGACGACGACGACGGCGAGCACCCCGGACGCCCCGACCTGCTCGGCGGCGGCGTAGGCGACGAAGGGGATCAGCAGCGACAGGGTGTTCTGGAGCAGCGCCTCCTTCAGATGGGTACGCAGCCAGTGGATCGGCACCATCAGGATCAGCCCGACGACGATCCCGCCGACGGCCGCGAGCAGGAACTCACCGATCGCCCCCGCCCAGGTCACCCCTACGCCGATGGCGGCGGCCAGCGCCACGCGGTAGGCGGTGATCGCGGTGGCGTCGTTCACCAGGGACTCACCCTGGAGGATTGTGGTGATGCGGTGCGGCAGTCCGAGACGTCGGGCGATCGCGGTGGCGGCCACCGCGTCCGGGGGTGCCACGACGGCTCCGAGCACCAAGGCGGCGGTCAACGGCAGATCGGGCACCAGGAGATAGGCGAGGTAGCCGACGGCCAGGGTCGCGAACAGCACATAGCCGACGGAGAGCAGGGCGATCGGCCGGATGTTGGCCCGGAGGTCGAGATACGAGCTCTCCAGCGCGGCCGTGTGCAGCAGCGGAGGCAGCACCAGCGGCAGCACGATGTGCGGGTCGAGGGTGTACGAGGGCACACCGGGTACGTACGAGGCGGCCAGCCCCACGGTCACCAGCAGCAGCGGCGCGGGCACCGGTGTCCTGCGGGCCGCCGCGGCGATCACGGCGCTCGCCGCGATCAGCGCCACCAGGGGAAGTGCTTCCATATCAGCGACCTCACGTCCGTGACGCTCGCCCGTCACGCTCTGCTGTTCGTCGTAGTCTGGCAATCATGAGCGAGTGCCTCCATGTTCTCGACCTCCCGCGCCCCGAGCCCGCACAATTGAGCGACACCTGCCGGGAATGCCTGGCGGACGGAACGCACCCCGTGCAGCTCCGGCTCTGTCTGTACTGCGGGCATGTGGGCTGCTGTGATTCCTCGGTGAACCGGCATGCCAGCCGGCACGCCGAAGAGGAGGGGCACCCCGTCATCCGGACCCTGGAGCCAGGGGAGCGCTGGCGCTGGTGCTACCCGGACGGTTCGATCGTCTGAGGTCTGGGTACGTCAACCCTCCGCCGGCTTATCTCAATTGGGCGGCGCATACCCCTAGCCACTGTGCGTACCCATAGACTTACCATGAGTGACAACGTCGGGTAAGGGTCCGGCGACACGGCACCATGGATCGCGATAGCGTCGCCAGTCCAGGTAACCGACTGCGTACCGACGCGCAGCAACCGGCTCCGGGACCGTCTTCCCGGGGCCTCGATCGACCTTGTGCCACCTTGGAGGTGAGGGTGTCCCAGATCGCAGGCGAGCCCGGGAACCAGGACTTCGTGGAAGTCCGGCTGCCGGCTGCGGGTGCCTACCTTTCCGTGCTGCGTACGGCCACCGCCGGCCTCGCGGCACGCTTGGACTTCACCCTCGACGAGATCGAGGACCTGCGCATCGCGGTCGACGAGGCCTGCGCGATCCTGCTCCAGCAGGCCGTCCCGGGTTCCGTCCTCAGCTGCGTCTTCCGGCTCGTCGACGACTCCCTGGAGGTCACGGTCTCGGCCCCGACCACCGACGGCCGCGCACCGGAGCGCGACACCTTCGCCTGGACGGTGCTCTCGGCACTGGCCGGCAAGGTCGACTCCTCCGTGGCCGACGACCGTACGGTGTCCATCAGCCTGTACAAACAGCGCGGCGCGGGACCCGGGCCGGCGTGAGGGACGGGGACGGTCCGGTGCGTGACGAGGAGCGCGTTCCCGGTACGCCGCACGACGGACGTGCGGCCCCGGCGGATCCGGGGTACGCCCCAGCAGGCATCCCGGAGCAGCAGGCCAGGCCCCACCCGGCGGTGGACGGACATGACGGCGTACCGGCCGCGGCAGAGGCGGCGGAGCAGGCGCAGGCTGGGGGTACCTCCCAGGCGAAGGACTGGGGGAGGGCGGCCCATATGAGCGAGCAGCACGAGCAGCACTCCGAGAGCCACGCGGATCGCGCGGACAGCCCGGACCAGGCGGGTCGCGCCGACCGGGCGGAGACGGATCGCGCCGACCAGGCGGGGCGCGCGGACAGGGATCGCGCACACCCCGGACCGAACGGCCGGAACGACGACCGGAGCGAGGCCCGGTCGATGTTCATCACGCTGCGCGGACTGCCCGAGGGCTCCCCCGAGCGCGCCGAGCTGCGCAATCAGCTGGTGCGGATGCATCTGCCGCTGGTCGAGCATCTGGCCCGCCGCTTCCGCAACCGAGGCGAGCCGCTGGACGATCTGACACAGGTCGCCACCATCGGCCTCATCAAGTCGGTGGACCGGTTCGATCCGGAGCGGGGCGTCGAGTTCTCCACGTACGCCACACCCACGGTCGTCGGCGAGATCAAGCGCCACTTCCGTGACAAGGGTTGGGCGGTGCGGGTGCCGAGGCGGCTCCAGGAGCTGCGGCTGGCGCTCACCACCGCGACGGCGGAGCTGTCCCAGCAGCACGGGCGCTCACCGACCGTTCACGAGCTCGCCGAACGGCTCGGCATCTCCGAGGAGGAGGTCCTGGAGGGCCTGGAGTCGGCCAATGCGTACTCCACGCTGTCCCTTGACGTGCCCGACACGGACGACGAGTCACCGGCGGTGGCCGACACCCTGGGCGCCGAGGACGAGGCGCTGGAGGGGGTCGAGTACCGGGAGTCCCTGAAGCCGCTGCTGGAGGGTCTGCCACCGAGGGAGAAGCGCATCCTGCTGCTGCGGTTCTTCGGGAACATGACGCAGTCGCAGATCGCGCAGGAGGTCGGGATCTCGCAGATGCACGTGTCGCGGCTGCTGGCGCGGACGCTGGCGCAGCTGCGCGAGAAGCTCCTGGTCGAGGAGTAGGCGCTGCGCTTGCGGCGGGGTCCGGGGTGCCTACGGGTGCCCCGGACCCGTGGACCTCGCGTCGCGTGGCGGACAGGTTTTGCGGCCTGCCTCACCCCTTCTTCCAGAGCCTGCGGCCTGTGAGGCACACCCAGGTGGGCTGGACTGTCCGCCGTCGGTCTCCGGAGCCCCAGGTCAGGCTGGGCAGACGGGATCGCCCCACACCATGCGGCCTCGCAAGGTCCGCTATCCGCGCCGGAGGCCCAGTTCGCGGGTGGTCGAGGGGCTGAGCAGCAGGGCCAGGCCGGTCAGCGCGACGACCGCCAGTGCGATCCCGGCAGGGATCATCGCGCCGGATGAGCGGAGCAGGGTCCAGGCCACGGGAAGGGCCATCAGCTGGGTGATGATCGCCGGGCCGCGGCTCCAGCCGCGGCGCAGCAGCAGGCCGCGGGCCGCCAGCAGCGGGATGACGCCAAGGGCGATCAGCGTGGCGCCGCCTGACTCCGCCTGGGAGGTGCTCTCCGGGGCGCCGAGGAGACCGCTCACCAGCAGGTAGACCCCGCCGACGACAAGCGCCAGCGCCTCCAGCGCGCAGACGGCAGCCGCGGCGGTAAGCCGCGGCGGGCGGGGGCCGGGCACGGCGGCGGAGGACGGCTCGACGGGCTGCTCGGGGGTCTGGTCAGCGCTGCTCACCCCAGAAGGGTAGCCCTCGGGCAGACCGGACCTTGGCGGGACCGGGATGGGACGGGACGGCGCCGGACCCCGGCGGGTAACACCCGGTACCCCCCGGTAGGTACTCTGGCGGCCATGCGCGCACTCCTCGTGGTCAACCCGGCAGCCACCACCACCAGTGCCCGCACCCGTGATGTCCTGATCCACGCCCTCGCCAGCGAGATGAAGCTGGAAGCCGTCACCACGGAGTACCGCGGTCACGCCCGCGACCTCGCAAGGCGCGCGGCGGAGTCCGCCGACATAGACCTGGTCGTGGCACTCGGGGGTGACGGCACCGTCAACGAGGTCGTCAACGGGCTGCTGCACGCCGGCCCCGAACCGGACGCGCTCCCCCGGCTCGCCGTGGTCCCCGGCGGCTCCACCAATGTCTTCGCCCGCGCCCTCGGGCTGCCCAACGACCCGGTCGAAGCGACCGGCGCCATTCTGGACGCGCTGAGCCTGCGCAGTGAGCGCACCATCGGGCTCGGGCTCGCGTCCGGCACGCCGGGTACGGAGGACGAGGGTGCGCCGCCTCGCTGGTTCACCTTCTGTGCCGGTTTCGGCTTCGATGCCGGAGTCGTCGGCCGGGTCGAACAGCAGCGCGAGCGCGGCAGGAGGTCGACACACGCCCTCTACATACGCCAGGCCGCCCGTCACTTCATGAACGACCCGCATCGCCGCCAGGGCGCGATCACCCTTGAGCGTCCCGGCGCGGAGCCGGTGCGTGATCTTGTGCTGTCCATAGTCTGCAACACGTCACCCTGGACCTACCTGGGCAATCGCCCGGTGTACGCCGCGCCCGACGCCTCGTTCGACACCGCTCTTGACGTCCTCGGGCTGCGACGGCTCTCGGCACCCGCGCTGGCCCGTTACGCGACCCAGCTGCTCACCTCGACCCCGGAGCGCGGCCCTCGCGGCAAGCATGTGGCGTCACTCCACGATGTAGCGGAGTTCACCTTGCATTCGAAGGCCCCACTGCCCTTCCAGATGGACGGTGACCATCTGGGCCTGCGTACGAGCGTGACGTTCACAGGCGTTCGCCGTGCACTGCGTGTGATTGTGTGAGTGGAAGACCCCGATCTCCTTACAGTCGAACGTTTAGACGCCGATCCACCCCATAGAAGTACGGCTGTGATCTAGTCGACACCAAGGAATCAAAAAAAACTTTCCAGAAGGGGTTGTATCCGCCGCCGAGGTTTGCGAATCTCTACGTGGCGATCGGGACAGCCCGCAGGATCGGCACCCCAGAGAGCCAGAACCCCTCCTCATCCCAGGACCGCAACCAGTTCAACTGGGCGTTGGCCCTTCCCTTGCGGAGGGATTCGTGAAAGCGTTCACATTCACAAGCAATCAGTATGTAATACCAAGAGAGGTAGCAGCCATGGACTGGCGTCACAACGCCGTTTGCCGCGAGGAAGACCCCGAGCTGTTCTTCCCCATCGGCAACACCGGTCCTGCGCTGCTGCAGATCGAGGAAGCCAAGGCCGTCTGCCGCCGCTGCCCCGTCATGGAGCAGTGCCTGCAGTGGGCGCTCGAGTCCGGCCAGGACTCCGGCGTCTGGGGTGGCCTCAGCGAGGACGAGCGGCGCGCGATGAAGCGCCGCGCTGCTCGTAACCGGGCGCGCAACGCCAGCGCCTGATCGCCACCGCTATGAGCCTGAGGCCGGCGGCGCGTACGGCGAGTACGCATTCACCGCCCCCGAGCCGCAGCGCGCAGCAGTAACTCACAGCGTTCGAGCCCCGGTCCTTATCGATACGCACCGGGGCTCGCTGCTTTGTCCGCAGCCTTCTGCCGGCGGTCTGCGGAATGGTTACTTCTGGCTCTGCACGGGGATGTCGAGGACCACGTGTGTGCCGCGTCCCGGGGCCGGCCTCATGTCGAAGGAGCCGCCGAGCTCCCCCTCCACCAGGGTTCTCACGATCTGGAGCCCGAGATTGCCGGCCCGCTGCGGGTCGAAGCCCTCGGGCAGCCCCCGGCCGTCGTCCTGCACGGTGATCAGCAGCCGCTCGGCACCGCGGGGCCCGCCGCGCACCGCCGTGACATCGACCGTGCCCTGCTCCCCCGGCGCGAAGGCGTGTTCGAGGGCGTTCTGCACGACTTCGGTGAGCACCATCGAGAGCGGGGTGGCCACCTCGGCGTCGAGGATTCCGCAGCGACCGCTGCGGCGGCAGACCACCTTGCCCGGGGCGATCTCGGCGACCATCGCGAGCACCCGGTCGGCGATCTCGTCGAACTCGACCCGCTCGTCGAGATTGTGGGACAGCGTCTCGTGCACGATCGCGATGGAGCCGACCCGGCGGACCGCCTCGTTGAGCGCCTCCTTGCCCCGTACCGAATCCATCCGGCGGGCCTGGAGGCGCAGTAGGGCGGCCACGGTCTGGAGGTTGTTCTTGACCCGGTGGTGGATCTCCCGGATGGTGGCGTCCTTGGTGATCAACTCCCGCTCGCGCCGCCGGAGTTCGGTGACGTCCCGGAGCAGCACCAGGGAGCCGATACGCGGCCCCTTGGGCTTGAGCGGGATGGCCCGCAGCTGGATCACCCCGCCGTTGCCCTCGACCTCGGTCTCCCGGGGCGCGTAGCCGCTGGCCAGCTTGACCAGGGCTTCGTCGACCGGCCCTCGGGACGGCGCGAGTTCCGCGGTGATCTTCCCGAGGTGCTGTCCGACCAGGTCGGCGGCGAGCCCGAGGCGGTGGTACGCGGAGAGCGCGTTGGGCGAGGCGTACTGCACGACTCCGTCGGCGTCGAGGCGGATCAGCCCGTCACCGGCACGGGGGGAGGCGTCCATGTCGACCTGCTGGTCGGGGAACGGGAAGGCACCCGCGGCGATCATCTGGGCGAGGTCGGACGCGGACTGGAGGTAGGTGAGCTCCAGCCGGCTCGGGGTGCGGACCGTGAGCAGGTTGGTGTTCCTGGCGATCACGCCGAGGACCCGGCCCTCACGCCGCACCGGGATGGACTCCACCCGGACCGGCACCTCCTCTCGCCACTCCGGGTCGCCCTCGCGGACGATACGGCCCTCGTCGAGCGCCGCGTCCAGCATCGGGCGGCGCCCGCGCGGAACCAGATGACCCACCATGTCGTCCTGATAGGAGGTGGGCCCCGTGTTGGGGCGCATCTGGGCGACCGAGACATAGCGTGTGCCGTCCAGGGTGGGGACCCACAGGACCAGATCGGCGAAGGAGAGATCGGAGAGCAGCTGCCACTCCGAGACCAGCAGATGCAGCCACTCGAGGTCTGATTCACTCAGAGCGGTGTGCTGGCGTACGAGATCGTTCATGGAGGGCACCTTGTGAGCGTACCCTCGGTGTGAACCGGACAGACCGTGGCTCCGTGATGAAGGATGACCTCGGACTTCTCTCCGTGTGGATGTCTAGTCCACAATGAACGGCAAAGCCTCCGCCCTCCCCGCACAGGAGGGTGGACCCGGGTGCCCGCGCTCTCTGCCCTGACTGCGCGGACGCCCTCCCAACGGCCGTACGGGAACGCACACCCGTCGGCCGGGTAACTCCGGGCTGCGGTGCCGGACGGGTTGAGGGTCCCGTCCCGGCGCCGCGGCCCGCGGGTGTTTTCGCGGCTGTTTCCGGAGCCCTTCTGGTACATTGGTCTATACCAGATGTCTTTCGTGTCTTCCGGCGATAGGCGGGCCCAGCGTGGAAGTCGTCATAGTCCCGGACGCCGAGGCCGGGGGCGAGCTCGTCGCCCGGGGCATCGCGGATCTCCTGCGCCGCAAGCCCCGCGCGCTGCTCGGGGTGGCCACCGGCTCGACCCCGCTGCCTGTGTACGAGGCCCTCGCGACTCTGGTGCGGGCGGGGCTGGCGGACATGTCACAGGCCCGGATCGCCCAGCTCGATGAGTATGTGGGCCTGCCCTCGGGGCACCCCGAGTCCTACCGCTCCGTCCTGCTGCGCGAGGTCGTCGGACCGCTCGGGCTGCGGCCCGACGCCTTCATGGGCCCCGACGGTACGTCCCCGGACCTGCCGGCCGCCTGCGCGGCGTACGACACGGCGCTCGCCGATGCCGGCGGAGTGGACCTCCAACTGCTCGGGATCGGGACGGACGGGCACATCGGGTTCAACGAGCCGTGCTCCTCACTCGCGTCCCGTACAAGGGTCAAGACACTCACGCACCAGACCCGGGCGGACAACGCGCGCTTCTTCGACGGCGACATCGGGCAGGTGCCGCAGCACGTGATCACCCAGGGCATCGGCACCATCCTGGAAGCCCGCCACTTGGTGCTGCTCGCCACCGGCAAGGGCAAGGCGGAGGCCATCGCGTCGGCCGTGGAGGGCCCGGTGGCGGCGGTCTGCCCCGCCTCCGCGCTACAGATGCATCCGCACGTGACGGTGGTGGTGGACGAGCCGGCGGCGTCCGGGCTGCGGCTGGCCGGGTACTTCCGCCACGCGTACGCGAACAAGCCCGCATGGCAGGGGTTGTAGGGCGGGTCCGCGGTGTCCCTCGCGGCCGTGTGCAGCACACCGCGTGACCGCGATCCTAGAGGCGACCGCAGATCGCCTCCGCCGCCGCGACGCCGCACACCCGGGCCGCGCCGAGTGTCGCCACATGGAGGGCGCCGCGCGGTGGGGCCTGGTCCAGGCCCATCTCGACCACGATCGTGTCAGGGCGGGCGGACAGCAGTGCGTCGAGGGCGGACAGCATCCACGGGTGGCGATGGGCGTCGCGGACGACCGCGACCACGCGCCGGCCGCCCGCCGCCCGCAGCACCTGGTCGGTCGAGGCGGACCCGGCGTACGTGTCCGTACGGGTGCCGGGGAACATCCGGGCCAGTTCGGCGGCAACGCCCCACGGAGTCTCGTCACCCACGGCGATATTGGCCGCAGGGGTGAAGGCGGCCACGTAGGGGGCGGAAGTCAGGGATTCACGGGGGCCCGTCCCCGGGGTCACCCGTACCGCACGGCGCGCCGCCGCGAGGCCGATGGAAGCGGGTTGCGGCGCCGCGGAGCTCCTTTCGGTGCCGGGCGCGGTCCCCTCCTGTGAAGCCGCGCCCGGCTCCGATGCCGCCCCCCTGGCCCCCCTGGTCCAGTCCGCGAGCGCGCGCACGCGCGCGGCCGCGTCGGCCAGTCGTTCCTCGGGCAGCTCGCCCTGCCGTACCGCGTTGACGAGCGCGTCGCGCAGTCGCAGCACGGTGTCCTCGTCGGCCAGGCCGCCACCGACACAGATCGCGTCGGCACCGGCGGCGATCGCGAGGACACTGCCGCGCTCGATCCCGTACGTCGCGGCGATGGCCTTCATCTCCATACCGTCGGTGACGATCAGGCCGTCGAAACCCAGCTCCTGACGCAGCAGACCGGTAAGAATCCGCGGGCTCAGGGTCGCCGGGTGATCGGGGTCGAGCGCGGGTAGCAGGATATGCGCGCTCATGACCGACTTGGAACCCACTTCGATCGCCGATTGGAAAGGCAGCAGCTCACGGGAGCGCAAAGTGGCCAACTCCACATCGATCCGCGGCAGTGCGTGATGTGAATCGACCGAGGTGTCCCCGTGTCCGGGGAAGTGCTTGGCGCACGCGGCCACCCCCGCCGACTGCAAGCCCTGGACGTAGGCGGCGGTGTGCCGGGCGACCAGCGCCGGGTCGGAGCCGAAGGAACGCACCCCGATCACGGGATTGTCCGGGTTCGAATTGACGTCGGCCGACGGCGCCCAGTTCAGGTCCACCCCGCAGGAGGCGAGCCGCCTCCCGAGCGCGGCTGCCACCTGCCGGGTGAGCTCGGTGTCGTCCACGGAACCGAGGGCGTAGTTGCCGGGGAAGGACGAGCCGGTACGGACTTCCAGCCGGGTGACATCCCCGCCTTCCTCGTCGATGGCGACGAGTACGTCGTCGCGCTCGGCCCGCAGCCGGGCGGTGAGGGCGGTGAGCTGCTCGGACGAGGTGATGTTGCGGCCGAACAGCCCCACGGCGGCGAGGCCCTCGCTGATCCGCCGCAGCAACCAGTCGGGCGCGCTGGTGCCGGTGAAGCCGGGCTGGAGGACGGCCAGGGCGTCCCGGGTGAGTGCGTCGGCGCGGTGCGCGAACGTGGTCATGGGGTGTACGTCATCCCTTCACCGCGCCGGCCGTCAGGCCCGCGGCCATCTTGCGCTGGACGAGGAGGAAGAGGATCACGATGGGGACGGCCATCATCGTGGCGCCGGCCATCATCGGGGCGTATTCGGTGCCGTGCTTGGTGGTGAAGTTGCCGAGCCAGACGGTGGCGGTCTGGTTCTGCTGGCTCATGAGCATCAGGGCGTACAGGTACTCGTTCCACGCCTGGATGAACGCGTACACGGACGTCGCCACCATGCCAGGTGCCAGTAGTGGAAAGACCACCCGCAGGAAGGCGCCCGCGCGGGTGCAACCGTCGACCATCGCGGCCTCTTCCAGCTCCCGGGGGATGTTGACGATGAAGCCGCGCAGCGTCCACACGGTGAACGGGAGGACGAAGGTCAGGTACGTGATGATCAGACCGGTCAGCCTGTCGTACTGACCGAGGTCGTTCAGCAGCAGGAACACCGGGATGATCATGGCGACCAGTGGCACCATCTGGACGGCCAGGATGCCCACGATCACGATCTTCCGGCCGCGGAAGGCGAACCGTGAGATCGCGAGCGCGGCGAGCATCCCGACCACGATCCCGATGGCGACCACGGCCAGCGACACGATGAGGCTGCGTCCGACCGGGCCCCAGAAGTCGGCCACATCCAGTGCCCGGGAGAAGTTCTCGGCCGTGAGGGTCCGGGGGAAGAAGTGCGGGTCCGGGTCGATGGCGTCCCTGGCCGGCTTGAAGGCCGTGTTGAGCATCCAGTAGACGGGAAAGCCCGCGGTGGCGAACACCAGCAGTCCCAGCAGGTTCCAGCCGAGTCCGCCCCGGGCCGTGGCCGGTCTCCTGGCGGCGCGCACGGCCGCGCGTTCTGCCTGTTCGGCCTGTTCGAATTGGTCGGGCTGTCGGGGCTGTTCGGCCACGGCACTCACTCGGCTTCTCCGATCTTGAGCATCTGGCGCATGTAGACCGCGACCACACCGAGCAGCAGCAGCACGGTGACCAGGGCGATCGCCGAACCGCCGCCGTAGTCGTTGACCACGAAGGCCTTGTCGTACGAGTAGGTCGTCAGGAGCTGGAACTCCGCCTCGGGGTGGCCGTTGCGCATCACGAACACCTGCGGGAACACGCCCATGTCCCAGATCACCGAGAGCGTCGTCAGCATCACGATGATCGGTTTGAGGACCGGGAGGGTGACATAGCGGAAGACGCCCCACGCGCCGGCGCCGTCAAGGCGGGCCGCCTCCTCCAGTTCCCTGGGCACCTGGGTGAGTCCGGCGCTGAGGGTGATGGCCACGAAGGGCACGGCCCCCCAGACGACCAGCAGCATGATGACGGTGAGGCCCTCGGGCCCACTGGCGAACCAGTTGTGCCCGCTCATATCGACCCCGGGAAGCCGGCTGAAGAGCCAGTTGAGTACCCCGTAGTCGGTGTCGAACAGCCATTTGAAAATCGCGGTGGCGACGATGACAGGCATACCCCAGCTCGCGACCAGCGCGATGTTGATCAGCGTCCTGACCCAGCCGGAGACCCGCTGGAGCAGCAGCGCGATCAGCATCCCGAGCACCATGGTGAGCACCACGGCGCCGGCGGCGAAGAGCACCGTGCGGACGACCACCGCCCAGAACTCGCCGTCACCGAGAATCCCGGTGAAGTTGGCGAAGCCCACCGACTCGGGTTCCTGGAAGCCCCAGAGCTGCGGCTGGCCGAACTTCTGGAACGAGAGGGTGACCAGCCGGGCCAGCGGATAGCCGAGTACGAGCAGCAGAACGGCCAGACAGGGCGCGAGCAGCGCCCATGGCAGCCCGGCTCCACCACCCCCGCGACGCCGGCGCCGCACTCCCCGCTGTCCCGGCGCACCGGTCCCCCGGGCCACCCGGCCGGTACCCGCTGGCTCCGACTGTCGTGCGGGCGGCACCTTGGCGGTGGATGTGTCTGCGGCACTCATCGGCGCTCCTCAACGACGTGTCGCCTCAACGACGTACGGGAGCAGGGCCCCTTCGCCGGGCCGGCGTACCGGTCGGCCGAAGGAGCCCTGCCGGGGGCGGCGGTCACTTGGTGTTGATGACCTTGTCGATCGCCTCGTCCGCCGCCTTCGCGGCTTCCTCGACCGACTTCTTGCCGGTGCCGATCTCCTGGAGCATCGTCTTGAGGATCTGGGCCTTCTCGACCTGGCCCCAGCCCGGTGCCATAGGGACGAACCAGCTGGACTCGGCAGCGGTGGCGGGAACCGCCGTCTTGGGGTCGCTCTTGAGCGGGGCGAGGTCCGTCTTGTTGTTGGGCAGATTGCCCTTGGCGACCAGGCCCTGCTGCCCCTGGGCCCCGGTGAAGGCGTTGATCCACTCGGCGGCCACGGTCTGCGCGTCGGATTTGACCGGGATGGCGAGGTCGGAGCCGCCCAGGAAGACGGGGAGGTTGCCGCCGGACGGCCCCGGCATGACGAAGTTCTCGAGGTTGCCCTTGAGTTTGCCGGTCTTGTCGTTCTTCGGGTCCTCGGCGGTCGCGCCCTCCCAGGCCGCGCCGAAGATCATCCCGGCGTTGCCCTGGCCGTAGACGATGTAGCGGTCCGACTCGTCCTTGGTCTTGTCGGCCTTCATATAGGTGTCGAGCACCTTCTTGTACTCGTTCAGGCCCTTGAGGGACTCGGGCGAGGAGAGGTCGGCCTTCCACTGATCGCCCTCCTGCTTCGCGATGGCACCACCCGCGTCGTAGACGAAGGACATCGCGGCGTACCAGTCGGGCGAAGGCTGGTACCAGGCGCTGAACTTGGGGCCCTTCTTCGCCTGGATCCGGTCCAGGGAGGCGGTCAGCTCCGCGTATGTCTTCGGCGGGGACTTCACTCCGGCCTCGGCGGCGACGTCCTTGCGCCAGTTGCCCACCCGGCCGCCGGCGTAGTACGGCACGCCGTACGTCTTGCCCTGGTAGCTCACGGACTCCTTGAGGCCGTCGAGCCAGGCGTCCGACTGCTCGAACCGCTTGGGGTCGATCTCGGCGAAGGCGCCGTTCACCACATAGCCGAGCATCTCGGTGTTGCCCATCTCGACCACGTCGGGGGCTTTGTCGGTAGCGAGTACGGCGTCGAGCTTGGCGTTCTTGTCGGGCCAGCCGTAGTACTCGTGCTTGATGGTGAGGCCGGGGTGCTTCCTGACGACCGCGTCGTCGGCCGCCTTGACCAGCTCGGGCCAGTTGTTCTGGGCGTCGACGGTCAGCCAGACGGTGAGTTCCTTGACGTCGGCCCCCGCCTTGTCCCCGCCCTTGCCGCTGTCGGTACCGCACGCGGCTATACCGACCACCATGCCCGCGACACCGATCGCCGCGATGAGCTTGCGCTTCACGCCACCCTCCTCAGGGATGCTGCAACCCCCATGGCCTTATTGGTTTAGACCAGTAAGCGGAGCTTGGCCTAGACCTTTTGGGGTGTCAAGGGTGTATAAGAAGGGCTGTCGCGTCCGTTACCGGACCGACATCTGAGGGAGGGCGACGACCCGTCACCGGACCGTGCCACCATGTGATCCGCAACCAACGGAGGAGCCGGTGACGGCAGCAGCACACGAGTCGGGGAGGCGGAGCATGGCCATGGACGGGGGCAGCACGGAGGTCGAGAACGGGACGGCGACCCGTTCGGCCCGCGTGCCCAAGTACTACCGGCTCAAGAAGCACTTGCTCGAAATGACGGAGACGATGCCGCCCGGCACACCCGTACCCCCCGAGCGCACTCTCGCCACGGAGTTCGACACCTCACGCACCACCGTGCGCCAGGCCCTCCAGGAGCTGGTGGTCGAAGGCCGCCTCGAACGCATCCAGGGCAAGGGGACGTTCGTCGCCAAGCCCAAGGTCTCCCAGGCCCTCCAGCTCACCTCGTACACCGAGGACATGAAGGCACAGGGCCTTGAACCCACCTCCCAGCTGCTCGACATCGGCTATGTCACCGCCGATGACTCACTCGCCGGACTGCTCGACATCGCACCGGGCGGGCGGGTTCTGCGGATCGAGCGGCTGCGGCTGGCGAGCGGGGAGCCGATGGCGATCGAGACCACGCACCTGTCGGCGAAGCGCTTCCCCGCGCTGCGCCGGTCGCTGGTGAAGTACACCTCGCTCTACACGGCGCTCGCCGAGGAGTACGACGTGCGTCTGGCCGAGGCCGAGGAGACCATCGAGACCTCGCTGGCCTCCCCGCGCGAGGCGGGGCTGCTGGGTACAGATGTGGGCCTGCCGATGCTGATGCTGTCACGGCACTCGCTGGACAGGAACGGCGAACCGGTCGAATGGGTACGGTCGGTGTACCGCGGCGACCGCTACAAGTTCGTGGCGCGCCTCAAGCGCCCCCAGTCGGACTGACGCTCCAGGCCGCCGCATACGCGGGCCGCCTTCCGCCGTCGCGACGAGCGGTCGGTTTCAGGCGTTGAGCGGTCGGTTCCGGCCGTTCAGCGGCCGTGCCGACCGCCCGGCGATTACCTGTCCGGTATCCGGAACACAGGGTTCCCACACGCGAATCCATCCCCTAGATTTCCTGCGCGCTACAGCAGCTCAGCTGATCGGCAACACAGCTGATCAGCGAGGCAACCGAGGGAACGAGGGAACGGAGTCGCTCATGTCGGAAGTACCCGCGGGGAGCAGACCGGCCGTCACACCGGTACGGGTGGTGGTGGCCCTCTGCCTGATCGCGCCGTTCGTCGCGATGCTCTGGGTCGGTTCGTATGCGAAGACCGACCCGGCGTTCGCCGGAATCCCCTTCTTCTACTGGTACCAGATGCTCTGGGTGCTCATCTCGACCGTGCTGACGATGGTCGCGTTCCAGCTGTGGCAGCGTGACCAGCGCGAAAGGCGCGCCCAGCGTGAGCAGTACGCCGCCACCCGCCGCGAGCAGGAGCAGGAAGGGGTGTCGCTGTGAAGGACGGTGTCAACGGCGTCGCACTCGCCGTCTTCGTCTTCTTCTTCCTGGCCGTCACGGTCATGGGCTTCCTGGCCTCACGCTGGCGCCGGGCTGAGAACGAGAACAGCCTGGACGAATGGGGCCTGGGCGGGCGCTCGTTCGGCACGTGGGTGACCTGGTTCCTGCTCGGCGGCGACCTCTACACCGCGTACACCTTCGTCGCCGTGCCGGCGGCCATCTACGCGGCGGGCGCGGCGGGCTTCTTCGCGGTGCCGTACACCATCCTCGTCTATCCGCTGATCTTCACGTTCCTGCCCCGCCTGTGGTCGGTCTCGCACCGGCACGGCTATGTCACGACATCGGACTTCGTCCGCGGACGCTTCGGCTCCAAGGGCCTCTCGCTGGCGGTGGCGCTCACCGGCATCCTCGCGACGATGCCGTATATCGCGCTCCAACTCGTCGGCATCCAGGCCGTACTGGACGTGATGGGCATCGGCGGCGGCGAGAACACCAACTGGTTCATCAAGGACCTGCCGCTGCTGATCGCCTTCGGTGTGCTCGCGGCGTACACCTACTCGTCCGGACTGCGGGCGCCCGCGCTGATCGCGTTCGTGAAGGACACGCTCATCTATGTGGTGATCGCCGTCGCGATCATCTACATCCCCATCAAATTGGGTGGTTTCGGCGAGATCTTCGCCAAGGCGGGCGACACGCTCTCGCAGACCAATCCGAAGACCGACAAGCCCTTCGGGGCCTTGGTGCCGGGCGAGGTGGGTCACTGGGGCTACGCCACGCTGGCACTCGGGTCCGCGCTGGCGCTGTTCATGTATCCGCACTCGATCACCGCCACGCTGTCCTCGCGCAGCCGTGAGGTGATCCGGCGCAACACGACCATACTGCCGCTCTACTCGCTGATGCTGGGGCTGCTCGCGCTGCTCGGGTTCATGGCGATCGCGGCCGGTGTCAAGGTGGCCAACGGGCAGCTCGCCATTCCGCAGCTGTTCGAGAACATGTTCCCCGACTGGTTCGCGGGGGTGGCATTCGCGGCCATCGGTATCGGTGCGCTGGTACCTGCCGCGATCATGTCGATCGCCGCGGCGAATCTGTTCACCCGGAACATCTACAAGGACTTTCTCAAACCGGACGCGACCCCAGAACAGGAGACCCGGGTCTCGAAACTGGTGTCGCTGCTGGTGAAGGTGGGCGCCCTGGCGTTCGTGCTCACCATGGACAAGACGGTCGCCATCAACTTCCAGTTGCTGGGCGGCATCTGGATCCTCCAGACGTTCCCGGCCCTGGTCGGCGGACTGTTCACCCGCTGGTTCCACCGCTGGGCGCTGCTGGCCGGCTGGGCCGTCGGCATGCTCTACGGCACGATGGCGGCCTACGGGGTCGGGAGCCCGACCCAGAAGCACTTCGGCGGTTCGTCCGCGGAGATCCCGGGCATCGGCGAGATCGGCTACATCGGTCTGACGGCGTTCGTGCTCAACGTGCTGGTGACGGTGGCCCTCACCTTCGTACTGCGCGCCGCCAAGGCCCCGGACGGTGTGGACGAGACCTCCCCCGAGGACTACACGGCCGACGCGGGAGACCCCGGGGTCAGCGCCACCATCGAGATGAATATGGCCGACGTGGCCGGTGACCAGCTGCGGCTGCGCCCCACCGGTGAGGTCGGCGAGGCGGGCATGGTCGTCGTCCTGCCGCTCGGCCCGGGCG
>NZ_JBHXFA010000106.1:17237-26580 GCF_042724175.1 Streptomyces sp. NPDC127084 | reverse complement strand
GCGGGATACCAGGCGCTAGCGCCTGGAAAAGATGGAATCCGCAAGCGGATTCTATACGAAATGCGCCATAAAACGCTGGCGCGTTTTATGGAATTCCCGCACAGCGGGAATTTGCGCATTTCCGCTTGCGCTCCAATGCGAGGGGTGTCCGCTAACGCTCCCACCCTACCGGCTCCGCCGGGCAGCAGTAGGGATGGGGCTGTTGCATCAACTTCGGCAGCAGGTAGGGACATGGATCGATGCCCACCACCCCGAGGCCGGACTCCACCGGACGAGGATGCCGGCACTTGACCGGCCATCACCTGACACGCCATCCGATCGCAGGTCACAAGCTTGCCGCCTTGCCGATCAAAGTACTGACCCGTGAGGACTGACAATAGCACATGTGTGCACTCATGAGGACAGGCAGGTCGAACTGTTCCATCGGCCCGTGATGAAGTGATGCATCGGGTAGAGTCAGGAACGGATCGCCACTCTCTCCCGAGAACGGAGACGCGCGCACATGTCGGATCGAATCCCCCTCCGCCCGCATCAGATCGAGGCAGTAGAGGCTATCGCTCGGGGCGTTGATATTCCGCCAGGCAAGAGGATCCCACCGGAGGGGTTGCGCGGCACGGTGGTGAGTGCATGCGGCACGGGAAAGACGTTCATCGGGGCTGCTGTGGCCCGGCGGCTGGTGCCTGAGGGTCGTGTTCTGGTGATGGTGCCGACGCTGGAGCTGTTGGCGCAGACGGTCATGGAGTGGCGGTCCTTCGGGCATTCGGGTCCTGCGGTGGCGGTGTGCTCGCTGAACGACGACCCGCGGCTGTGGTCGATGGATGTGCGATGCACGACAAGCGCTCCGCAGCTCGGTCTGTGGCACGGGCGGGGGCCCGTGACGGTGTTCGCGACGTACGCGTCCCTGCCGGTGCTGATCGAGGCGCACGCGGGCGAGTACGGCGTGCCCTTAGATGTGTGGGACCTGATCTTGGTGGATGAGGCGCACCGTACTTCAGGATCGCTGGGTAAGGCGTGGGCGGCGGTGCACGATCAGGAGTTGCTGCCGTCGATGCGGCGGCTCTATATGACGGCGACGCCGCGGGTGTGGGAGGAGCGGGCGCCGCGTCGGTGGCGCCGGGGGGATACGGACACGGGTGCCGAGGGGCTGGCGGCTTTGGACCGGTTGCCGGAGGAGATGGCCTGTTCGATGGATGACGAGGCCATTTACGGGCCGGTGCTGTTCGAGCTCGACCTGTCGGAAGCCATCGCGCGTGGCCTGTTGGCCCGGTATCAGATCGTGGTGGCGGAGCTGCGGGACGAGAGCCTGACTCCCGAGCGGCTGTATGGGGAGGAGCGGCAGGAGGAGAGCGTTCGGGGGGAGCGTCTGGCGGTGCTCCAGGCCGCGCTGCTGGAGACGATGAGCGCGCATGATCTGACGCGGTGCATCACCTTCCACCACCGCATGATCGAGGCGCGTGCGTTCTCGGAGGGGCTTGGGCGGGTGGTCAAGCGGTTGCATGCGGAGGACCCGGAGCGGCATCCGGAGAAGGTGTGGACGTCGTGGCTGTCAGGGGAGCACGCTCCGGATGTGCGGGCGGATCGGCTGACGCAGTTCGGCGGTCGGGCCGGTCGGGCGGTCCTGTCCAACTGCCGCGTGCTGAGCGAGGGCGTGGATGTGCCGTCGGTGGATTCGGTTGCCCTGATCGATCCGAAGGGGTCGGCTGTCGATATCGTGCAGGCCATCGGTCGGGCGTTGCGGCAGAAGCCTGGCCAGGGGAAATTGGCGACGCTGATCGTGCCCATTCTGCTGGGGCCGGAGGAAACGCCAGAGGACATGCCGTATTCGGTCTCGTATCGGCCCTTGGTGAAAGTTCTTTCCGGGCTTCGGGCGCATGATGAGCGCGCGGTGGAAATGCTGGCCATTCCGCAGGAGGGAATGCACCGGACTTCGGCGCAGCCGTCGTACCTGGGCGAAGCGCCCGTAGAGGGTGAGGACGATCACCGGGTGCTGCTGCGGTTCGGTACGCACCGGGACCCCGCCCTGATTGCCCGCCTGGTCCGGTACAACCTGCTGGAGCCGGAGCACGCCAACTGGCTTGCGGGGCACCGGGCCGCGGTCGCCTACCGGAAGCGAACGGGGAACCTCGCGGTGCCCTTCGGGCACCGCGAGCTGATGCCGAACGGCCACTCCTTCCCGCTCGGGCAGTGGCTGGCCGATCAGCGCCGCGCGATGTGGGCCGGCACGATGGTGACCGAGCGGGCGGAGGACCTGGAGGCGCTGGGGATCGAGTGGTACCCGGCAGATGCGGCGTGGGAGAAGAACCTCGCAGCGGCCCGTGCGTACTTCGCGGAGACAGGCAGCCTGGCCGCGCCGGTCACCGCCACCGCGCTGGACAAGCCGGTCGGACAGTGGCTGGCGAACTGCCGCAAGGACGGCGGTCTGGGCACGGATGAGGAGCGGGCGCGGCGGCGTGCTGCCGAGCTTGCTGCGATCGATCCGGACTGGAACGTGCGCGAGCTCGGGTGGCCGGTGGACTGGCAACGCTCCTACGCCGGGGTCGGTCGGCTGCTGGCGCTGGGCGCCGAGCTCGCCGAGATCGAACCTGGTGTGACCGCGGCCGGGGTAGACGTCGGCAGGTGGCTTCAGCGGCAGCGGCAGCACGTCGTATGGGAAGGCCTCGCCCCCGGGCAGCGAGAGCGGCTCACGAACCTGGGAGTCGTGCCCCTGCCCCCGGAGAAGGCACCCAAGAGGCGGTCTCAGGCGCCGTCTGCGGCGTTCGAGCGGGGATGCGCGGCCCTGACGCAGTACCGGGACCGCACCGGCTCCGCAGGGCCCGTCAGCCGATCCTGGATCGAGACCCTTGAAGACGGGACAGAGGTCCGGCTCGGGGTATTCCTGGCGAACAGCAAGACCAGGCGAGCGAAACTCAGCGGCGAGCAGTTGGAACGGCTCGCCGGACTCGGACTCGAATGGGCAGCGCAAGCATCGGCGTAGCGCGAGGCCTGGGGCCAGGTACGGCTGGCGGCGGGTGCCCGGAGCAGAGCCTCCCCAGACACCCACCGAACCAACACGCTGATGGTGCCCTCAGTTGGCAGCTTCACTAGCGCCAGACGATGGTTCCCTGTGCTCCGCCGGCGATCCGCACGTTCGATCCGAAGGCGGTGCAGTAGGCGTAGGACCACCGACCATCGTTGGTGGTCACTCCGAAGGCGTACCTGCCGTTCGAGCACTTGACCTTGGCGTAGTAGGCGTTAGCCGTATTGCAGGACGCGCCAAAGGTGTTCTCGTCCTGCCACGTGCTGCAGGCGGCAGCACTGGCGGTGGGGGCGCTTGCGAAGGTCATGCTTCCCACTGCCAGAGCGACGGCAGCGAATCCGGTGGCCAAGCTGCGCTTCACGATGTTCTTTCCCTTCTGTAGGCCCCTTCCGGGGCCGATGGGCTTCGCGTTGACCTGTACAGGCGTGTCCAGATTGCAATGGCGCGCGGGCCCCTGACTTGTACAAAGGCGCACTCTCTTCCGGAACATGGCAACGCGCGCACGGTGCGGGATCGCAGACGGGGGTTGAAGTCCATGGATTCGATGAACAGAGGCGACTACGCGGAGCGTCGCGCCTCCGAGCGATTACGGGCTCAGGTTGTGATGTACCGAGGTCATCGCACTGCAGGGCAGGGACCGGTCAGGCTCACTCTTCCCTCAGCCACCGTGACGCTGATCCTGGGCTGGGGAGACCCTCTGCACGTATCGGACGAGTCCGGGAGTGTTCCGGCATCGACGTGGCACGCGATGCTCGCCGGACTGCGGACCTCGCCGGTGAGGGGAGGCTACGCGGGCGTCGCTGAGGCGGTCGAGGTGGAATTCACCCCGCTCGGCGCGTACATGTGCCTCGGATTGCCCCTGTACCACCTGGCGAACGACCATATACACCCGGATGACGTGCTGGGCACCGGCTGGTCAGCAAGGCTCACCGAACAGCTCATCGCCGTGCCGGACTGGGAAGGGCGCTGGGCCGTTATCGAGAACGCCTTGGCACAACGGATGGTAGACGCCCTGCCACCGTCGCCAGTCGTTGTCGAGGCATGGAGTCGGCTGAGCGCCTGCCACGGGCAACTATCCGCCAAAGATCTCGCTGCCAGCACAGGCCGCGGCAGCCGGCGGCTGCAAGTGCTCTTCCGCGAGCAGATCGGCCTTCCGCCGCAAGCCCTCAGCCGGATTCTGCGGCTTCAACGAGCACTCACCCTGCCGCCCGACGCCACCCGCTCATTGGCCGACCGGGCGGCACTGTGCGGCTACTACGACCAAGCCCACATGAACCGGGACTTCCGCGCACTGACCGGACTCACCCCGGCACAGCTATGCGCCCTCGCCGACCATGCCGCGTCCACAGACAACACTCCTATCGACGGCCGACTGCCCAATGTGTTCGACCGCTAAAACCCCCTCCCGGAGGAGGGGCAGGTAAAAGGCGCGGCAGTCACCGACAGGCAGCCGCCAGTAGGAGGAGCCAGCACGTCGGGGGGATGGTGGGAGACACCGCGCTGCCGACTTGTTGGGGGGCTGGTGGAGGGGGCGGTCGGGTGCTCCGTCTGCCGTGGGAGGCGAGGTCACCGTTCGGCGAGCAGGCCGTTGCGCAGGTTGGTGAGGGTGCTGCTGAGGATGCGGGAGACGTGCATCTGGGACAGGCCGAGTTCGGTGCCGATCTGGGCCTGGGTCATCTCCTGGCCGAAGCGGAGCTCGAGGATGGTGCGTGCGCGTTCATCGAGCTGGGCGAGGAGGGGCGCCCCCGCACCTCATGGGCCCGAAGCGTCCGTCGTGGGCACGGAGCGTTGCGCGAAGTCCTCAGCCGCGGTCTTTCTTGTTCGTGGCGGCCGGGGAGTCGGGGCCGCAGGACAGGCGGGCCGCGTCCAGGGCAGGATCCCCCACCTCGTTCCCGAGCGGTACGGTGCAATCCAGGGCGCCTGAACCAATGTCGATCCAGCTGGTCGCCCGCCCCGCCCCCTGCTTGCCTTCCCCGCAGGTGTACTGAAAGTCGGCGGTGACCTGCTGGACCCAGCCGTATATCACAAAGGTTCCGTCACCTGGGGTGCTGGCGCTGCCATCGTTGAGATCCGGTACGGGTCTGCGGACATCGGCGAACTCGCTGTCACGGTCAGCAGCGTCCGTGCCTCCGATGTGGGCGCCCAGCGAGCGAAGCGCGGCCTCGGCGCCGGCCCGCGGCCCCTTCTCGAAGGTGACGGCGACACGCGGTGTGTGGAGCGGCCTTAGCTTGTTGGTCAGTGTGCCGCCTCCCTTGCCGAGCTTCTGCGCCTCGGCGACACCTGTCAGGACATGTCGCTTGTCCACGTTGAACCATGTGTACGTGCCGTTCTCGCATGTGGCGTCGACCGCCCGCTCGGCCTTGACGGCCGGTGTCGCGCCGACCGTGCGCTTCGCCTTGTCGGCCGGCTCACCGCCGCTGGGCGCACAGGCAGCCGTACCCGCGAGCAGCGCGGAAACGGCACAGGCTGAAAGAAAGGTCTGCTTGATCTTCATATTCGTGCCCCCCCGGAGCACTGGTCACATGGAAAATCCGACCTTGCCCTTCACCGGTTCCTTCACACAAGGTGATCTGAGTCACTTCTGACTCGGGCGCAAGGCCCACGCACGCCACAGAGTCCAACGGCTATCGGGGTGTCACCTAGGAGACGGCACACAAGTGAAGCCTTGAGTCGCGTAGTTGTCTGCCCCGGCGATCGTGTGGAAGTCGTCCCCGATAACGCGCTCAGCGTGATGCACCCCACAACGTCGGGTCCCGGCTTGCTGTCGTCCGGGGTCCAGGTCTGTACAGCCGACAGGTACTGCTGGTCGAGTTCGGGGCGCAGTTCAGTGCAGTGCGACATCTTGCGTTTGACGACGCGCGGGCATGACCGGGCCCGTCGTTCGGGTAACAGCCGGCTGGCGATCTCAGCCACGCACCGGCGGGAGGCTCCGCCCAGTCGTTCGGGGGAAAAGCCCGCCTGGGCGGGGACTTGGCGGCGAGCCGCGTTCAGGGCTTCGATCCGGTGCCCCTCCTGGGTGAGGCGCGCGCGGATTTCCAGGGGCAGTGGGCGGAGCGGCAGTGGCTCAATGTGCCTGGACCGTTCTACGGGGCCCGCACCGACAACTGCGGTACCGGCCGCATACATGCCCCGGATCTCGTGCTCTATGAGGGTGAGCACTTCACCGAGTACGTCTATCGGCAGCCGCGGACTTCGGAGCAACTGCGGCAACTGGTCGAGGCCGCCCAGGCGGAGGTGTTCGCCGGCTACGCGTGCGACGGCGATGCCCGCTGGACGCCGGAAGCGGTTCGGGAGCGGTGGCGTGACCGGACGCGGATCAAGGAGTACTTGGCGTCTCGGCGCTCCGCCTGGGTGGCCGACGATGAGAAGTCAGGGCAGGGCACGGCCGCCGCGGCAGACGTGTACGCGGCGTATGTCGACGGCGATCTGGCCGCTCATCTCCGGGTCTATCTCTTCTGGCTGGATGAGCGGCGCTCCCCCGCACCGGAGCAAACACTGCCGCCTCTGTAGGTGTGGTGTGCCGTGGGGCGGGTGGCCAACGGGTTTACAGCCGTGGGCAATTGTCCTGTGACAAAGGCCACCTGGAACTCTTGTGGGTTTTTTGTGGATCAGTCAACCTGTCGGAAGACGGCGGTATGACGATTTCGCGGCTACCCACCGCGCTGACACTTGTCATGCCCCTGTCGTTTCCCCCACGTCAACGCACCACCTTTGAGGAGGATCCCTCACATGTCCGTGATGCGTAACTCGCGACGAAGACTGTCCGCGGCCGCCGCGACAGCCGTCGCCGCCCTGGCACTTGGTGCCGCCTCCACCTTCCCGGCCACCGCGGCAGAGCCCGCCGCGGTGGGTGTGATCGAGAACGCGGGCGCCCCCGGTGCCATCGCCGGCAGCTACATCGTCACCCTCGACGAGTCGGCCGCCGACGCCGGCTCCAAGGCGGGCAAGGCGCTCGCCGCGGAATACGGCGCGAAGATCAAGAAGACGTACAGTGCCGCCCTCAACGGATACGCGGTCGAGCTCTCCGAGGCGCAGGCCCGGAAATTCGCCGCCGACCCCGCCGTCGAATCCGTCGTGCAGAACCGGGTGTTCACCATCTCCGGCACCCAGCCGAACCCGCCCTCCTGGGGTCTGGACCGCATAGACCAGCGCGCGCTGCCGCTCAACCAGAGCTACACGTACCCTGACTCCGCCGGGGAGGGCGTCACCGCGTACATCATCGACACCGGTGTACGGATCACCCACAGCGACTTCGGTGGACGCGCCTCGTACGGCTACGACGCCATCGACAACGACAACACGGCACAGGACGGCAACGGCCACGGCACGCACGTCGCCGCCACGGTCGCCGGCGGCTCCTACGGTGTCGCGAAGAAGGCGAAGGTCGTCGGCGTCCGCGTCCTCAACAACTCCGGTTCCGGCACGACCGCCCAGGTCGTCGCGGGCATCGACTGGGTGACACAGAACGCCGTCAAGCCGGCCGTCGCCAACATGAGCCTCGGCGGCGGCGTCGACACCGCTCTGGACACCGCCGTCCGCAACTCCATCGCGTCCGGCGTCACATACGCCGTGGCGGCGGGCAACAGCAGTGCCAACGCCTCCAACTATTCGCCGGCCAGGGTGGCCGAGGCCATCACCGTGGGCTCCACCACCAACACCGACGCCCGTTCCAGCTTCTCCAACTACGGCAGCGTGCTGGACATCTTCGCTCCGGGCTCGTCCATCACCTCGGCCTGGAACACCAGCGACAGCGCGACCAACACCATCTCCGGCACCTCGATGGCCACCCCGCACGTCGCCGGTGCCGCAGCGCTCTACCTGGCGGACAACCGGACCGCCACCCCGGCGCAGGTGTCCTCGGCGCTGACCACAGCGGCGACGCCGAACGTGGTGGGCAACCCGGGCACCGGCTCCCCGAACCGGCTGCTGTACGTCGGCGGCGGCACCACCACGCCACCGGGACCGAAGTTCGAGAACACCGCGGACTACGCGATCAGCGACAACACCACCGTGGAGTCACCCGTCACCGTCAGCGGCGTCTCGGGCAACGCGCCCGCCGCGCTCCAGGTGCCGGTCGCTATCGTCCACACGTACATCGGTGACCTCCAGGTCCAGCTCATCGCACCTGACGGCACGGCGTACACGCTGAAGGCGTACGGCACCGGTGGCAGCAGCGACAACATCAACACCACCTACACCGTGAACGCCTCATCGGAGGTCGCGAACGGCACCTGGAAGCTGCGGGTGAGCGACAACGCCCGCTATGACACCGGCAGGATCGACTCCTGGGGCCTCCAGTTCTGACGCCCTCAGCGCCGGACCGTGCGGGTCGGGTGTATGACCAGCAGTGAGGGGCGGCCGCGCCGAGCGGCCGCCCCTTCCGTGTTCGGCGCCCCTCGCCGTTGCCCGGTGGGGTGCCGTGGCCGCACGTTGATCGACCGCCGCCCGTATTTGCCCACGTCGTGGACGGACGACCGTGAACGGTTTCAGGCCGCAGGCACCGCGTTCTCACCCGCATCGCACGGCCGTGCTCGCACCACATGCCTATCGCGAGAGCGTCAGGACCTGTGGATTGCGATTGTTCAGAGCTTTCTGGTCATGAATGTACTGTTCGGGTCGGGCCGGTAGTCCGCGAACGGCGCGCAGTGGATGAACCCGAACTTCTCGTACAGCTTCCTGGCGGGCAGGAAGAACTCGGCCGTGCCGGTCTCCAGACTCAGCCGCGTGAAACCCATGCGCTTGGCCTCGGTGATGATGTGCTCCAGCAGTACGGAGGCGATCCCGCTCCGCTTGCGTGTCGGCATCGTGCGCATCGACTTCAGCTCCGCGTGATCCGCGTCCAGCTTCTTGAGCGCACCGCAGCCCACCAGGGTGTCACCGTCCCGCACTGACCAGAATGTGATCTCGCGCTTACGGAGGGCGTCGAGATCGAGTGCGTGCTTACTCTCCGGAGGCGACATGGAGCGCATTTGCTGGACATGCTCGTCGAGAAACCCGGCGATCTCTGGTCCGGAGAGGTCGTCTATCGCGATCTTCATTCATGCCCGTCTTTCTTCGTGCCGCACGATGCTGCTGATACTGCATCACGTTTCTCAGGCGGAGTCGGGCCGGAGCCGGATGCCGGACGTGTTCCCGCTCCGGCCGAGCCACTTCGCCGCGATTCCGACGCCGACATGAGCAGAGCATGTACGCCCGCCCCCGGCTGGTGCCGGGGGGGGGGGTTTGGGGCGCGGTGTAATCCGAATCTGGTGCGGGCGGGGGTTGCGGGTGCCTCGCCGGTGTGTGGTTCGGTGTCGTTTTTCTTTTACATGACGTTCGGTTCCTCCC
>NZ_JBHXFA010000106.1:0-17227 GCF_042724175.1 Streptomyces sp. NPDC127084 | reverse complement strand
CCCCGGGGGGGGCGGGGGGGGGGGGGGTGGGCCCGCTGTGTCAGCCGAAGCAGTTCGGGACGGGGTTGGCGCTTCCGTCGCAGTTGGTGGGTACGTTGTCGATGATCTTGACCTTGCCGTTCGTGACGACCGTGCCGTCGTTGTGGACGCCGCCCGCGGGCTCGTCGGAGATGTTGCCCTTCACCTTCGAGTCGGTGAGGGTGACGAGGCTGTTGACGTCGACGTAGATGCCGCCGCCGACTGCGTCGTTGCCGGGAGCCTGGTTGCCGGTGATCTTCGAGTCGCGGATCGCCACCCCCAGCTCGTCGTCGTCCAATTCGATGGAGAGACCGCCGCCGTTGCTGTTGGTGGCCGTGTTGTCGACGATCTTGCTGTCCTCGATCACAGCCGATGTTGTGAGGTTGAGGCCACCACCACCCCCGTCGGTGGCGGTGTTGTCCCTGACGGTGCTCTGGCGCAGGTAGAGCGAGCCGTACTGGTTGTAGATACCACCGCCGTAGTAGCCGACGTTGTAGGTGAGGGCGCTCTTCTCCACCTCGGTCACACCGCCGTAGTTGTTCAAGGCGCCGCCGTAGAAACCGTAGTTGTAGGAGAGGTAGCTCTCACTGATCTTCGTCGTGCCGTATTCGTTGACGATGGTCGCGTAGCCGTCGGAGACGTTGCCGGTGACCTTGGTTCTGCTGATGTCCACCTTGCCGTAGTAGTTGGAGACGGCCGCACCCTCGGTGCCGAAGTTCGTGTCGAGGGTGCTGTCGCGGATGTCGGTGATGCCCTCGTTGTAGACGCCGCCGCCCTCGTAGCTGCTCACATCGCTGACGGTGTTGTTCTCCAGTGTGACGTTTTTGAGGTCGAGCCGTCCCGCGGGTCTTACGTTGACTGCACCACCGTTGTCCGCGTCGGCCTTGCCGCGAGTGACTGTGAGGTTGCGGAGTCGAAGGTCGCCGCCGGCTTCGACCTCGAAGATCCGAAAATCGTCGGCATTCGCGGCGCGCGCGATGGTCGCCCCGTTGCCGATGATCGTGATCCGCTGAGTGATCGCGGGCAGGCCGTTGCCGTCCTGACTGGCGGTCAGCGTATAGGTGCACTTATCCGACAGCTCCAGGAGGCCGGGGCCAGAGACCTCGTTCGCCCGCACGATCGCCGAGATCAGGTCGTTCGGGTCGCACTCCACGGACCTGGCCTTCTCGTGGTCTCCCTCGTGCGAACCACGACCGTGGTCGCCGTCGTGGTGGCCGCCCCGCTTCGCCTTGTCGTGGTCTCCTGAGTCCTTGCCCGAGCTCCCTCCGTCCTTGCCCGAGCTCCCTCCGTCCTTGCCGGAGCCCGGCCCCTTGCCCCCATGGGCCCCGTGACCCTGAGGATCCGGCTGATCGTCGGCCTTCGCGGCCGCGGAGGCCGGCTTCTCCTCCGCGGAGTCCGTGGACGCGGCGGCAGTCGTGCCGCCACCGCTGACCATCGTGACGAATCCGGCCGCCGCGAGAACGGCGACCTTCCAGTGACGGCTCAGCGCCGCAGACTTCGCACGGGACGCGGTGTCCGTGTTCCTGCGCTGTGTTCCAGACATCCGACGTTGCTCCTTCTGTATGACAAGCCGTCACGCGCCTTGTTCTGTGGGCGAAAGTGCGGGCATCGAATCACAAAGAAGTGCATTAATCGGACAATAAGCTCAAAGTGGGTGTGTTGGTGGTCGCGCCCCCACTTCACGGCGACCTCGGGCAGGCGGCCCCGCCGCGGGTGTCGGGAGGCCTACGTGTTCGAGGTACCGCTGAACCCGTTCATCACGATCAGGACTCCCGCGCAAACGATCGCCAGCGAGCCCGCAACCTTCACACACGAGACGAAGTCCAGCCCGGGTCGCGCCTCGGCGGGCAGGACCTGGGCAGGCTGCTCCGGAAGGTAGCGCACCGGCACGATGTCCCCCTTCGCGTAGGGCATATCGGTCGCCAGCTGGGCGCGCACGTCCCGTCCGTCCGGCGTGTGGAATCCGAGGACCAGAACCCGCTGGCTGGTCACGTACCCCTGACCGGCACTGCGGTTCGCCACATAGGTCTCCAGGCATCTGGCCTCAGCCACGAGCCCGTCCCGCAAAGTGCGTCTGTTCTCCCTGCCTCTTCGTAGCTGGTCGACCAGCCCCACAACTCCCAGCGCAGCCAACATCAGCCCTAGCGCCGCTGTGGTCAACCCGTACCCTGCGCCACCCAGAGCAAGCATCCCGTACTCCTTCGCCGACGACCGACTCGCGCCCAGTGTGCGAGTGCGTATCCCCTGACAGATGTGCTTTTCGAATCAGGGGTTCCCGAATCCGTCCTCCGGCAAGGAACACCCACCGGTCACGAACACGGCGAGCGATCCGTCAAGACGGGCGGCATCCTCGGCGGGCTGCTCGCGTCGCCGTCGGCGGAGGGGTGGTCGACGGCCTGACTCATCCGCACCCGGGTTCTCCCGCACTCGACGTGGTTCCTAGGCCAATCGGACGGCACATGATCATCCGATAAGCCGACGATCGGGCGAGTCTCCCGCTCCCCTTGGCCACGGAACCGGTGAGCTCATGCCGAGAGGCCCGCGGACAACCTTCAAAGCGTGCGGCCACCGGCAAGCAGTTCGAACTGGTCAAGGAGAGAGCCACATCATGAATGTCGACAAGAGCGACAACAGGGCCGGGTTCGGCCCCCTCCCCAAACGGTCCAAATTCCTCACCGGCGGCGCGATGGCGTCACTCGCCCTCGTCATGCTCGGCCTCACCAACCCCGCTGTCGCGGCCGCGCCCACGTACCAGGCGGACAAGGGAAGTTCGAGGTCAACAGCCGACAGGTGCGCCGCCTCGTCCCACTACGACCTCGCCGTCCTCGCGGCGGCCGGTGGAGACAGATGTAAGGGCAAGACCGGACCCACCGGCCCGACGGGACCCACCGGCCCCACCGGCCCCACGGGTGCCGCAGGTGACACGGGCGCCGCGGGTGCCACGGGTGCCACCGGATCCACCGGAGCGACGGGACCGACCGGTGCGGGTGCTGTGCTCACCACCGAGCAGGTGGACGGCGCGCCGGCAACCGCTGAGGCCGGCGGTACGGCGACAGCGACCGCGACGTGCCCCGCCGGAAGTGTCGTCACAGGCGGCGGGCTGGTCGTCGAAGGGGAGGACCTCGGTTTCGACATCCTTGAGTCCCAGCGGGGCACGGGCGACTCATGGACAGTCACCGTCGACTCCTCGGAGGCCGATGTCACGTTCTTCGCCGTCGCGGAATGCGCCACGTTGAGCTGATCCCGCAGCGGGGGAGGCCGTCGGAAGCGGCGGTATTGCTTCCGACGGCCTTCTGCCTCCGAGGTCGGGAACCACACATCTCGACCTCGTGCAGGCTGCCCCGCCGTGGCGGCCTGGCTCAGGCTTCTTTCCGAGGCGAGGGCAGTTCCGGCGGGCGCATCCGGAACAACGGCAGTGTGCCGGTGAGTTCCAGGACCCTTCGGCCTTGTTCCTGGAGACCGGCCAGTTCCAGCAGGAAACCCTCGGTGTGGGAGCGTTTCCGCAGGTGCATCAGCATGGTGAGGCTGCTGGAGTCCATGAAGGACACATCGGTCATATCGAGGGTGAGGGCGCTGTTCCGCAGGGCCAGGGGGTCGGTTGCCCGGGCGACGTGGGGGCAGGTGTCGACGTCGAGTTCGCCCTGGAGAGCTACCACCATCCGGTCGGGAAGGTGGCTGACGTTCACGTTGAAGTCGCGCATTCTCAGGTACCGCCCGTTTCGGACATAGCCCAAAACGGCCGACCTCCAAGCGGGTGGAAGTGACCGTCAGGCGCGCGGTATCGGTGCCGCGCACAGCCGAGCAAGACCACCCGTACCATCCCGCGGCCACCGAACGGTGACCGCCCGGCAGCGCGGGGCACCTCACCAGACCAGGCTGGGGAGTCTTCTCAGCCTCGCACACTCGGGCTGGCCCCGGCCAGCCCACACACCCTTGCGCCGTGTACCCCCACCGGTAGTCGGTGAGTGCGCGGCCGCAGACTCCCGGTTCGATGATCGACCGTCAGCCCGCCGTGCCGCTGGCTTCGTTCAGATACGGCCGTGCCAGGGCGCGGTGCACGGTGAACACCCTGGCCGGGAAACCTGAACCGCCATACGGGCGAGACCGGTACCGGCCCGGCCGTCTTGGGCCGCCGCCTTGGCAGGTGGGGCGTCGGCATGGACGCGCTCAGGACCGCCGGGCCGGGGTCGATCGCGTCCAGGCCGCCGACCGGCGTCGCCAGGGCGTCAGTCCGCTGGCGGCGACGAGCTGGGCGGCGGAGAGCTGCGCGACCGGCATCCCGGTGTCGTCGTGCGCCCGGTCCGCAATCCGGAGCCGGTCCGGGTGATCTCGGCCGCCGCACTGGAGACCCCGCTCGAACAGACCGCTCTGCGCTGCCTGTTGGAATCGCTGCGGGACGCGGCCGCCACCGCCGGCCCGTCCGATGGATTCGGGGCGGGCTGACCGCGGCCCATGGGGCGAGGGCGCCGGATGCCGGCGTCTTCCTACTGCCCGTGCTGCGGGGGTTGTTGGAGGTACGGGTTGGGGGGCTGGGGGGACTGCGCGGGAGGCGCGTGATACCCCTGGTTCGGAGCCGCGGGCGGTTGGTACGGCCCACTGGGACTGTGGTGCTGGGGCGGCTGTCCGGCGGGGTCCGGGTATCCCTGGTAGGGGGCAGGCGGGTAGGGCTGCTGTCCGCCTGGGAAGTTCTGCTGATGCGGTGGGAATGCGACGGGGCCAGAGGGGACCTGGGCGGTACCCGGGTTCCGGCGGCTCCGGAACACCACGAAGGCGACGACGGCTCCGATCACGGCTCCGAGGCCGATGATCCCGACGACAAGGACGATAGCGCCCACGGGTTGGAGTCCCTTCGTTTTCGAACTGGTTCGCCCCGGCGCGAGACATGTGGTCGCCGTCGCCGTGCTGAATACCGCTTCCCAGGAAGCTAACAGACCGCCGAAGGGCCGGAAGACCTGGCCGCCGGGACTCGTTTCGGCTCTGCTCCCGGGGCAGCACGGGGCTTCGGCCGCCGTCGCCGTCGCCGTCGCCGTCGCCGCCCCGACGAGTCGGCGGCCGGGGGCCCCTTCTGTCACGGGTCTGTACCAGGCCGCTGCCGGGGGCGAAAGGTCGAGTCGCAGGTCAGGGACTTGCCTTGGGTTGCGCTTTACCCCGCTGACAGGCGGTGCACAGAGCAGGCCCAAGAAGGACCTAAGCGGGATTGGTGGAGTGCTCTGCGTCAGGGTCTCTTCGACTTGTGGAGCTGTCTCTCATGAAGCGTGCACGTCTCGTACCAGCCGTCGCCCTGCTGGCGGTGTCCTCTTTGCTGCTGACCGCCTGCGGCTCGGACGACTCCTCGTCCACGAAGAGCGGCACGTCGTCGTCCTCGGGCAGTGGCGCTTCGGGGAACCAGAGCTGCCAGCCGCCGTCCGGGAAGCCGTCGGGCATGCCGACCGATATGCCCTCCGGTATGCCGACCGGCGCCCCGCCCTCCGGTATGCCGACCGGCGCCCCGCCGTCGGGCATGCCGAGCGGCGCTCCCACGGCCATGCCCCCTGGTGGCCAGGGTGGCCAGGGTGGCCAGGGCGGCCAGGGCGGTCCTGGCGCCGGCTGCGGCGCCCCGGGCGGCGGGCAGCCGGGCCAGGGCCAGGGCCAGCCCGGCCAGGGCCAGGGCCAGCCCGGCCAGGGCCAGGGCCAGCCCGGCCAGGGCCAGGCGGCGCAGGGGCAGGGGCAGGGGCAGGGTCAGGATCAGGCGCAGTAGGGCTGACCTCGGGCCTCGTACGGCGGCGGCGGGGGGGCCGGGTGTGCGGCGCGCCCCGCCGCCGGCGCGGGCGGGGGCTGGGCGCGCGGCGGGGGGCGCGGGGGGGGGGGGGGGGGGGGGGGGGCGCCCCCCCCCCCCCCGCCCGGCGTCGGCAGTACTGCCTGAAGGCCTCGGCCTCTTGCCGGAGAACTCGGGACATCGACAGGACCGGGACAGTGGCCGGCAGGACGTTGCACCCGGTGCGGTCGGCCCTCCCCGGCTGTCGGCCGGTGCTCGCCGGGGCGGGCTTCGGGACGCGGCCAAGCAGGCACTAGCTGAGCAGCAGCGCGTCTCCGAATCGCTGGAGTGCCAGGACGGCTGCGACTGCCGCCACCACCGTGAAGACCGCGACCGTGATGGGTACGGCCCGATGCCTTCTGGCCCATGTGGGGAGGAGGCCCGCGGGTGCGGCCAGGATGAGCAGCGCCAGCGCGAGGCCGGACAGGGAGGCCTCGATGTGCAGCGTGGCCCAGACCTTGAAGGGGTGGGCCCAGGCGTTGAAGTGGGCTGTCCACACGGCGGTCGCCGTGGCGACGGTGGCCAGGGGCGCTGCGTAGAGGGCTTGGCCGAGACCTCCGGAGCCGCGGAGCGCGACGAGGGCGAGGGTGCAGACGACTCCGGCGCACAGCCCGGTCAGCGCGTCGAGCTGCCAGGTGATCGCCGGATCGCCTCCTGCCGTCGCCACTGACTGGGATGCCAGCCGGGTCGCCGCGGCGGCGACGGTGGTGGCGGTGGCGAGCGTCGGAGCGAGGAGCCGGCGGGGCCCGTGCCGGCGGGTGGGGCGTACGGCGGACCGTCCGCTCCACAGGACCGCCAGGGCGATCGCCGCCAGCGCGGCCGCGTTGTAGACGGCTGCCGGTGAGTAGGGACCGGCGATCAGGGCCGCGTCCGGCATCGGAAAAGCACGCAGCCAGACGCAGAAGTCCATCGCGATCCACAACGCACCACCGAACAGCAGTGTGTTGACGGCGACCACTGTCAGCAGATCCCGCGTCGTGGTACGGCTCCAGCGCCGCGCGAACGCGGAACTCAGTGCCGCGGCCCCGATGACGGCCACGGGGAGGATGCCCATCAGCAGCCAGCCGCGCATGGGGCCGTCCGTCGCGGTGCCCGCGCCCTGGAGACGTATCAGCAGTCCGGCGGCCATGCTCGCGCCCAGCGCGAGGTGGAGCCATCGTGGCGGGGTGGTGGCGCTGCCGTGCCGGGCATGGGTGTCGCGCCACACCGGGACGCTCCAGCCGACGGCTGTCAGCAGACCGGCGGTCAGGGCGCTGACGGGTGCGGCGTTCCAGCCCGTACCGAACAGGACAAGGGTGGCGAGGCCGTCCACGGAGTCCAGGAGGACGGCGGCGAGCAGCCCGACGACGAGGGTGTCCAGCAGGGTGGGGCGCAGCCGTTGGTGCGGGGCGCGGAGCACGGCCAGCCGGCGCCAGGGGGTCGGATGGTCGGCGCGCGCCGCGCCGAGCAGGCCGCGGACGGTCGGCCTCGATCTGTCGCGTATGCCGCCGCCGGAGGGCTCCGCCCCTTCGCGCGTGCTGCCGTCGGCTGGCTCCGCCCCACCGAGCAGGACCTCCCACGGGGCGAGCGAGTGTCCGCTCACAGCGGCCAGATCCGCCTCGTGCTCCCGTGAACGCATGATCATCTGCGCGACGAGTACCGCGATCACCAGCAGCACCAAGGCCCGTACGCCGTACTCCGTCCAGAAGGCGTCGGCGAGCATCCCCAGGGGACTCGTGTCCTCCGCCCGCCAGCCCTGAGCGGCGGCCACCAGCGGCGGCGCGAGGAGTACGGGCACGAGTGCCCACCACACACCGCGGGTCAGCCACACCAGAGTGACGTCGCCCGCGGCGATGTGCCCGATCTCGTGCCGGATGATGGCCTCGGCCCGATCACCGCGCACCAGGATCATCCCCCGGGGGATGATGATCAGGGAGCGTCTGCCGTGGCCGAGCGTGAACGCCTGCCGTACGTGGCCCGCTCCCCACACCACACGCGGTACGTGCCGGACGCCGACCTCGGTGGCGACCCTGTGCGCGAGTGCCTGCCAGCGCGCGGGCGCGGACTTCCGCGCCGAGTCGCGCATCAGACGACGCGGCAGCAACCACAGTCCCGCCGCACCGATAAGCAGTACCGCCGCCGACCCCGCCAAGGACACCAGGGCTTGGCGGCGTTGCAGTGGTCCGATGCAGCGCGTCTCGTACTGTGCCTTCTCCAGGACGGAGTCGGGGAACAGGCGCCCGGACTCGGCTACGCACTGCTGTGCCGCCGCGCCCCATGACTCGCCGAGTACCAGGCCGTGGACCACCTGGCCCGCGAATGCGCCGGCGAGCACGAGGGTGACGATCAGCAGGACATAGCGTGCCCCCGTGGGTGACAGGGGGCCGCCGCCCCGATACGCGGGCGCCTCGGCAGCCGGCAGCTCCCTGACCGGGTCGATGACCTCCTGAGGTTCACTGACCGGCACTGGCCCCGCCACCACGGTTGCGTAGGAGCGTGATGACCGCCTCGGCCACCGCGCGGGATTCTGCCGCGTCGGCGCCGATGCTCGCGGCGTACGCCACCAGCGCGGTGAGGGCTGCCTGCTCCTCGTTCGCGTCCAGGGCGACCGGTTCGGCTCCGGTGTCCGGTTCGTTGCCGGATGTCCCGTCACGGCGGCGGCTGAGAAGGGCCCGGAGCTTTTCCCGGGTCGCGCTGCCGAGGGCGTCCACGGCCTGGCCCGCGACGCGTTCAGCCGCCACCCTCAACAGCCAGGCCGTCACGGGAAGGATGTACAGCAGTGCGGCGGACACGGTGATGCCGGAGGCCACCGGAGGTTTGAGCGCGGGCCGCAGCACATACTGCGGGTCGGTGCGGAACTCCTCGAACAGCTCCTTGTAGTCCACGTGGTCGGGGCGGTCGGGGTGTGCCGGATGGTCCATGTCGTGCGGGTCGCGGCACATCACCGCGAAGACCTCGCGTCCCGTGCTTTCGAGGATCGCCCAGCCGTCGGCCCCGGAGTCGGGAAGCGGCACCGCGGGCCGCGGACTCTTCGCCCTGCGTGGCAGGAACATGTCTCCCCCAGGTCGCGTAGCACCCCGCAAAGCGCCGGTTGCGCCATTCCGGGGTGAATTTCCACAGAGTAGTGACCACATGGTCATCTGTAGTGGAAGCATCGAAAATGATCGTAAATAATGCTCAATTAGGTGGAGCTGACGCTGACTTGTTCGTACTGGCCTCGGTCAGGAGGTCCCTGAGGGCCGGGTAGGTGATGGGTCGGCTCGTGGCGGCCCGCGCGGCGGCCTGGCCACTCTGCCGGCCAAGTTGTTCGAGGAGGACCCGGGAGCGCGACAGTTCGGCCAACTCGAAGACGATGAGACCGGGTTGCGCGGGCCCCGGCAGCGTACGCAGCAGAAGGTCCGTCAGGGTGCGGGCGAGCTGCTCGGTGGTGCTGCCGGTCGCGAGGCGCAGGCCGCTGCTGGTCAGCCCCACGCGCAGACGCTGCTGGAGCCGCAGGGCCCGGGTGAGGCTGGTGTACGCGGCACCGGGGTCGATGGACCGCTGGGCGGTGCCGAGTTCGAGAAGGACGTTGAAGGCGTCGGAGTGGAAACCGTCTCGCTGGAGCAGGTCGGCCGACTCGCTCAGCAACTCGGCGGCCCGGGTGGGCTCGCCGTCCAGCCACAGCCGCAGCCCGGCCGCAGCCTGCGCACCGGCCCGGCCGCCCGGCAGCTCGGACAGCAGGATCCGCGGCGGACGGACGGCGTCGTGCGGCACCACGAAGGCGCCACGGGTGCGGGCGTCCAGGGCTTCGAGAGAGGCGAGCGTCAGCCGGTACCGGACGGGCTTGAAGGCAGGCATCCCGGCGGCCCGCTGCTCGCGGTTGAGGATGCGGAAGTCGGAGCGCCGGATGTCCAGTCGGTGCCGCAGGGTGCGCATCGACGCCGCCCGCTCGGAGTCGCCGGTCAGCGTGGCGTACTCGGCGGCCAGCAGGAGCAGTGAGCAGCGCACGTACGGGACGAGTCCCGGCCGCGCCAGATGCCGCTCCAGCTCGGCGAGTGCCCGTTCGGGAACCACCGGCTTCGTACCCTCGGCGCGGGCGCCGGTGAGCTCGACGCACAGGTTGTTGGCGCTGAGATTGTGCAGACCGTGCCGGGTCCACACCTCGCGTACCCTGCGCTGGTCCTTCAGGGCCCGGTCCTGGCGGCCGCGGCTCACGTCGAGATGGACCCGGAACCGGATGAGATGGGCCTCGGCCAGCTCCAGGGCGCGCCGCTGTGCGGGGTCGGGGTCGGGAAGGGCGCGCCGCGCCTGTGCCAGCAGCTCCGATGCCTCGTGCAGCCAGGACTTGGCCGCCTGGCCCGGCCGTTTCTCTGCCTTCAGATAGCGGGCCATGCCGGGGTGGGGGTTCTTGTCCTGGGCCGCTGCCATGGCCTCGTCGCAGAGCGAGTGCACAAGGTGGAGACGTGGGACATGCGGCCGGCGCACGTCCTCCTCGATCCACAGCTCCGCGACTCTGCGCCGGTAGGCGGGTGTCCCGGCGAAATAGTGGTGCGCGTCGACCCGGCGGAACGGCCAGAGCGGCTGAACCGTGCTGATGAACAACTGGTGCAGCTGGGCGAGAAGCCGGAAGACCACCAGCCAGGCAGCGAACTCCGCGATACCGGGGTCACCCGAGACGATGCCGACCAGGAAGGGTGTCAGGCCCTTCCGCAGGAAGATCGTGTCGAAGGCGGCGCAGAGGGCGCCGAGTACCGGGATACGGGCCACGGTGCCGTAGCCCGGCAGGTGAACGTACCCGGCCAGGAGCAGCGCGAGCACGATCTCGTACCGTCCCAGCCAGGAATGCCGGTGCCAGAAGTCGACCACCCAGGGTATGCACCCGCCAGTGAGGGCGGCCAGCACCATAAGGTGCCCGAGTACCACGGCCCGGCCGTCCAGCCAGCAGAGCACGCGGGCCCGCTCCAAGGGGCTCAGCACACGAACCGACCAGACATCGAGCTGGGCCATGCCCCAGACCATCACCGCCGGTCCGAGCAGCAGTACGGCGGGGACGGGGCAGCCGAGCTTGACGGCGGTGACCGCCTCGAAGACGACGAGCCAGCCGAGCCAGGGGTAGACCACGAGCGGCAGGCGTAACAGACCCATGCGGGCCATGGTGGAGGAACAGTTCGGGGAGAGGCGGGATAATCCGGTTTTCCGACGAACTGCCCCTGAGTTTTCGCGAATGCGGGGTGCCCGTGCGCGTGGGAAGCCACACTGTGCGGGGTGCTTACCGTGCTCCCCGCGCTCTCCACGCTCACCGACGTGCTGGCTGCGCCCGCGCCCGGCCTCGCGTCGACCGCGCAGCCGTCAGTGCCCGTATCCGCAGGGCAGTTCGGCCTCGGTGCCGCCGTGCTGGGATACCTCTGCTGGAAGACGGAGTGGCGTGTACGCCGACGCAGGCGGGGGATCGTGCAGGCGGCCTTCGAGGAGATCGCCGAGGTCCCCGCCGGCCGCAGCGCCCGGCAGACAGCCGCCGCCCTGCTGCATGTACTCGCGGGAGCCGTACTCGTCTGGCAGGGACACGAGCTGCCGGGGCCGGCACTGGCCGCCCTCGGCCTCGCAGCCGGACTGGCGGGCTGGCCCGGGGCCGTGTGCGGCGCCGTGCTCGCGGGGTTGCTGCTGGACTCCGGCCGCACGCCGCTGGTCTGGGCCGCCCTGCCCATGCTGGCCGGTTACGGGATACGCCTGGCGCACCTTCTGCCCGAACGGTGGCGGTCCCCGGACGCGGCGCTCACACGGATCTCCCGGTACGGCCCCTTCATCCGGCCTCCGCAGCCCATCGACCGGTTCTGGAACGGCGCGATGCTGCTCACAGCCGCGGCGCCGATGCTGGTGGTGGGCAGCCAGGGTGGGAGCGGCCTGGTCCCGGTGCTGTGCGCGGCGGCGCTTGTCAGCCAGTTGATGATGCTGGACAGGGCCGTACGGCAGGAGCATCGCTGGGGTGTCCGGAGCCACCGGTTCCTGATGACCGCCGGCAACCTGGTGGCGGTGCTGATGGCGGCGGGACCGGTCGGCGGTTGGTTCGCCTCCCGGTGGTCCGGGACCGCGCTCCTCACGGGCTGGCTGGGCGGGCTGCTGATCTGCGGCACCGTGCTGGCGGTCCGCCTGGTCTGGCCGGGGCGGCTGCGGGCGCTGACCGCCCACTGGCTGTTCCCGTTCTGGGCGGTGGTGGTGTTCCACCCCGCGCAGGGCACGCAGGGAGCGGCGGAAGCCCTGGCGCCGCTGCTGATGGCGGAGACGGTGATCGTATGCCTTGTCGACCGGCCGGCGCCGGGGCGGATCGTGGACCGTTTGGCGGCGTTCATGATCCAGCAGACCACTGAGTACCGGCTGAACAACTTCCTCGGGCCGTGGTTGTACGACGGATTCCTCAGCGTTCCCGGCACGGCGGATTTCCGTCTGGTACGCAGGTATCTCGGGATGGCGGTCCACGCGGCGCGCGGCGGCTTCGTACCGGGCCAGAGCACGGTCGTGAACATGGTGGTGCAGAAGGACCCGGCGCTGAGGAAACCGCTTACCGGTGATGCGGCACTGCGCTGGACCGCACTGGCCACCGAGGCACTCGCGCTGGTGGACGAGGAGGTCGCCCCGCGCGTGCCAGCCGAGGCGAAGGAAGGGCTGGCGGCGGCCCGGTCGGTGGTCGAAGCCGAACTCGTGCTGACGAAAGCGCTGGTGCTGACCTTCGCCGGGGAATGGGGGGACGCCCTGCGCGGCTGGCGGGAAGCCGCCTTCAGGTACAAGGCGCTCGGCCTGCCCGCCGAGGAGTCCGTGTGCCGTGCCGGCGCGGGCCATGTGCTGGAGTCGGGGCTCGGGCGCGCGGAGGACGCCGCCCGGGAGCGGGCGCGTATCCGGCCCGATCTGCCGGAGCCCGGCTGGGACCTCCTGGACGACCGGGTACGCGACGGCCTGCGCGCGCTGGCTGGGCTTGGTGCCCTGTCAGCCCACCGGGACCACCAGGCGGATCGGCCCCGCGTCGAGTCCGCGTGACAGGGCGTCGAGGTCGCCGGATCGCACAGCGACGACAAGGGACCTCTTCTCGGGTTTGTCCAGCACGAGCACACTGAAGGTGCCCTTTGCGGTGCGCACACGGACGGTCTGCCCTCGCCGTACGCCGACAGCGCTGTTGACGGGGATGCCCAGCGCCACCTTTCCCGACAGCGCAGCACCGAGCCGTGGCCCGAGCCCGGACGGCCGCAGGGCTGCGCCCTTGGGCACGGGCCGCAGGGTGTAGCGCCCGCTGAACCGGTCCGGGTGACCACCCTTCAGATCGGTCGGGACCAGCACATGGAACGCCGGAAGGTCACGTGTCGCGCGGATCTCCCCGCCCGTCCCGAGTGCCTGGCTCGCGCCCGCCGCTGCGACCCCGGCGAGCACGACCGCGCAGGCCAGCAGCGACCGGACCGGAACCGCCGGTCCCGAAGGCGGTGCAGGTGGTGCAGGTGGTGCAGGTGGTGCAGGCAGCCTGGCGGGCGTCGGCGGTCCGGGAGGTTCAGTCGGTCCGGGAGGCTCAGTCGGTCCGGGGGGCGCGGGCGGTGCGGGCAGCACCGGTGCCGGGACGGGACCGACCGCGTCCCGTGCCGGGGAGGCCGGTTCCTCCGGCGCCGGATAGCGCAGCGCGGGCACCCGGTCGTAGTCGGGCGCGCCGCGGTACCAGAGCTTGGCGAGCTGCTCCCACTGGGCCCGCTCCTCTGCCGGGCTGGTCGGCAGCCGCAGCCGCATCGCCTCGATCAGCAGGAACCGGTGTACGTCGAAGGCGGCACGGATGAGCTGGGCGTACGGCCTGGCCGCCCGCACCGCGCCCCGATAGCCCAGCACCGCGACCACGGCACCGCCCCAGACACAGAACGCGGCCGTCGCACCCGGCAGGACCAGCGCGGCCAGCGCCCCGCCCGCCACGGTGAACACCGCGCCCAGAAAACTGACCATCACCCCTGTCTGCATGGCGGTCGCGGCCTGGACGAACGAGACGAGGAACGGATCCGGCAGCACCGTGTAGAGCCGCGGCCATACGGTCATCGCGTCCAGCCCGTAGCGGTCGCCGTGCTCCTCGGCCGCACGCAGTACGTTGCCGAGGCGGGTCGGCAGCGTCCGCCGCGCCGTACGCGGATAGGTGAGGAACACCTCGGGGTCGTCCGCGCGCCGAGCGCTCTGCGCGGCGAGATGCCGGGCGAGGAGCGCCCCGCGCAGCGGGCGCAGCAGGCGCGTGTCGGGCCAGTGGCCCGCGTAGCAGCGGACCAGGACGGGACGTGCGACGGCGAGCAGTTGACCGGTGAGCACCGTGAGCAGCATCAGACCGAGCACGAGGAACACCCGGGTCTCGCCGGTGAGACCGTTCCACCAGGCCAGGGTCTTCGCCCAGCCCGCCCCCGCCGCGGCCACCGCTGCCAACGCGGCCAGGAACGCCGTCAACGGCAGCCACACGGAAGTGAGCTGGCGCCGGTCGAGCACCGCGACAGCCCCGTCCAGAAGACCACCCATACGGCGCGTCACCCCATCCGGGTATCGCCGAGCAGATGCCCTCGGCCACCGGGACAGGGCACCTCGGTTATCGGGAACTCCTCCACCTCGGTGACGGTTCCGCAGATCTGGCATCTGACCCGGACCAGCCCGACGGGCGCCGCAGGAGCCCCGTACAGCTCCCAGTCACCGTCCAGGACCGTGCCGATGGCGTCCCCGTCGGCCTCCAGTGCCCGCAGCAGTTCGGACCTGACCTGCGCGGCTTCCAGCAGACCGATCAGGCGTCTCTCGTCCACCACGAGCAGGGCGGGGAGGCCGTCGTTGAACAGTTCGAGTACGCCCGGCAGCGCGGCGAGCCCGCTGACCGGGGTGTCCGGGTCGATCTCGACGGCGGGACCGCGACCGGCCGGGCCCACCACCCAGCGGTGGTCTCCCGCCTGGTCGAGCACGACGACCGGGTCGGGTGCGCTGGCCGGGGCCTGCCGGGTGGTCGTTGTCCGGTAGCCGGTGGTCATCAGCTCTGCCGCGGTTTTCACGTTCGCGTTCCTCCGAGTGCCTCAGGACTCGTCCCTCAAGCCGAGTGCCTCACGCCTAGTACCAGTCGCCGATGAGCACGAAAGCGGCCCAGTAGTACGGGTGGGCGTATACGGGGCGGTCGAAGTCCGGCGACCCGTTGCCATCGCCGCGGAGCAGCGACGCCCGCTGTCTGATCGCCTGAGCGCTGCTCCGTACGGCCGACTGCCCGGTGGGGTCGGTCGGCGCTTTGAGCGCGGAGTCGCAGGCGGCGGCCGCACCCGCGAAGTCGGCGGCCATCAGCCGGATCCGGGCTTCGGCGACCAGCAGCCGCGCCGCGGCGTGGCTCTCGGCCGCAGCCGGTCCCAACGACGCGAGGTAGGACAGCACATCGCCCGCGGTCGTCAGCCGGAGCCGTTCCTGAGCCGAGCGGAGGGCGTCGATGGCGGGCTCGCCCGAAGCGAGGCACGCGTAGAAGTGGCCGAACATCATCGTGGTAGCCAGCTCGTCGACCGTCCACAGGCTGACCAGCACGGCCGGTGCGCCCGCGTGCAGCGCCGAGCGTACGAGCCCGAGCAACTCGTCGCCGGGCCGCACCGCCGCGACGCCCGACCGGCAGGCGGCCAGCACCACCAGCGTCCCGGAAAGCTTCAGCTTCAGGAAGCGCTCGGCGGTGAAGAGGCCGTCGGAGAGCATCACACCCGAACGCATCGGGGCGGCCGTGTCGAACACACCGTGCGCGCTGATGTGCAGGATGTCGGCCGGGCCGACCCGGCGGGCCAGCGCACCGCTGACGGCGTCCCCGCCGCTGAGGGTCTCGGTCTTGAACAGCCCGGTGAGCAGCTCCGCCTGCGCGGCACCGACCGTCAGCTCGGGGCCGCCTGCCGGGTCGGCGACCACCAGCGCCTGTTGCCGCCGTCCGGCACCTCGGTTGTTCCGGCAGTGCCGCAGCACCGACGCGCTCGGCGCGTACGCGACGGAGTGCCCCTCAAGCCCGGATCCGACGGCGTGCAGCGGCACCCGGTGCAGCGCGTCATGCGGCACCAGCCACACGCGGTCACCCGGCCCGAGCCGGTTGGCGACCGGCTCGATCAGATCGGCGAGCAGCGGATCAGCCAGCAGGCCTGACGCCTCCTCCAGCGCGTCGGCCCGCCGAGGCGCCGATTCGAGCGCCCCGGTGAGCTTTCCCACGTGGCTCCGCACCCGTTCCAACGAGTGCGGCACTGCCACCAGCTCGGGCTCGGCGTCATCCGGACCTGCGATCATGATGACGGCCTGGCTGTCCGTCAGGAAGTACTCCGCCAGGAGCATCCTCCCGGGCGAATGGTTCACCTGCCCCGCCCCCTCGAACCGCCCGGTCCGACGGCACTCGTGACTCGCGCGCCCGCCGGTCGAACGCGCCCACCATCATTCCGGCTCCGGGCCCGGCACGCGGGCGTTTCCGCGGATTCGTCCCGGTGGCGGATGCGTGCCGCCGCCGAACAGGTGCTCCCCGGGCCTGGAGGGGCCCGGGGAGCGGGGGTGCCGGTGTCGGTGCCGGTCAGCGGTACCGGTTACCGGGGACCGGGGCGCTGTTTGCCGTGGCCGTGGTCCGGGCGTCCGTGCTGCTGGGGCTTCGGCTTCGGCTTGTGCGCGGGCTTGTGGGCCGGCTTGTGGTCGGCCTGCTTGACGATGGTGGTCGCGGCGGCCGTTCCGGCACCGGCGCCGCCGCCTTCGATGATGGCCCTGTTGGTGACCTGCCTGGCGGTGTCCTTGGCGATGTCCACCGTGAGGGTCAGCGGCGGGTAGCTCTCACCGGCCCCCAGGACGTCCTCGCGGGTGCAGCTCAGTTCGTCGAGGACACAGGTCCAGCCGGTTCCGGAGAGGCTCACCGGAGTCAGTCCGGCCGGGAGGACGTCGGCGAGCGTGACCGTGCTGCCGTCGGTGGCCTCGCTGCCGCTGTTGGTGGCGGTCAGTGTGTAGCTGCCCTGGCCACCCGCCACGAACGGCTCGTCCGACGCGGTCTTCAGCAGGGTCCACACCGCCGGGCCCTGGTCTGCCAGCACCCCGATGGCGACCCCGAGTGGGTCGGTACCGACGGCGACGGTGGCGATGACGGTGTTGGTGGCGGTGTCGATGACCGACACCGTGGTCGCGTTGCCGTTGGTGACGTAGGCGCGGGTGCCGTCCGGGGTCACGGCTACGCCGAACGGCTCGGTACCGACGGCGACGGTGGCGATGACGGTGTTCGTGGCGGTGTCGATGACCGACACCGTGTTGGCGCCGACATTGGTGACGTAGATGCGGGTGCCGTCCGGGGACACGGCTACCCCGAACGGCGTGCCAACGGCGGCGATGGTGGCCGAGACGGTGTTGGTGGCGGTGTCGATGACCGACACCGAGTTGCTGCTGAGATTGGTGACGTAGGCGCGGGTGCCGTCCGGCGACACCGCCACGACCTGAGGG
>NZ_JBHXFA010000105.1:6070-27172 GCF_042724175.1 Streptomyces sp. NPDC127084 | reverse complement strand
GCCACACCTGCTCCGTGCGCGTGACGCCCCGGACCACCAAGGCGGAACCGACGACCGTGACGCGTTTTGCGGGTCGATACCTTCCGTGGGCGCGGGGAGCAGGAGGGCTGACGGGCCACCGTCATGCGATCGCCTTGGCGGTGTTCCGCCGACGGGACCACCGTCGGAGCACCGCCGCTTCCTCCAGGGAGCCTGCTCGACGGCTCGTTTCCCCGGGGCGGGCTCAGCCCCTGCTCACCGTTTGACGATCCGGTCGAGGACCGCGCCGAGGCCGTCCTTGACCGCCTCCCGGTGGTGGACGGCTTCCGGCGCCGATTCCGAGTCGGGCCGCACGCCGCGGTCGGCGAGGACGTAGAGCAGGCGGAGGGTGCGCAGGCAGTTGGTGACATGCGCCGGCACCGGGGTTGCTATGCGGTCGGCCCCGAAACGGGCGGCAATCGGGTCCAGCCACGCAGTCGCGTCGCGTTCGCTCATGTCGGTCCGGGTGAGAACCCGGCCGATCGCCCGGGCCAGCCGGTCGTCCTCCAGTTGGTCGAGGACGTGGGTGGTGGGCGCTGTCAGCCGAGCTGCGGCCAGCTCCAGCATCCGCGTCGGTGCGACCTCGGAGTGGCACCCGAACGATGCGAGCAAGTCTGCGCCGTGCGCGACCGCATGGAGCCAACCGAGTTCCTCGTCGTGGCCGCGCAGGTCCTTCTCCAGCGGGTACCAGCGCTCGAAGGCGTCCACCCAGCCGTTGCTGAAGTCCCCCTTCGCCACGAGCATGTCCAGAACGAGGGGAGCGAAGGTGCGGGCCTGGACCTCCCGGTCGTGAAACCGGGCGGCCATCTCATCCCCGAGCGCCAACCGCCGGGGTGCCTCGATCACCCCGCGGGCTATCCAGTTGTCGAGCACTTGGTAAGCCGCGCCGTCTCGGATCAGAGGATCGGGGTCCGCCAAGGCATGAGAAAGCCCTCGTACCAGCTCCTCCATAGAGTGGTCGGCGGGGATGGCGTAGTCGGCGGCCTCGATCGTGGTCCAGTTGATCATGGCGGGCAGGATAAGCCCACGCGGTCATACTGCGCCGCGAATAAGACCGTTCCCCCTGGGGCGGGGTGAAGGGCCCCGGGGTCGGCCGGGGGGTATTCGTCGGCGCGCTCGAAGGGGATGGTGAAGAAGGGCTGATCGTGCCCGAGGCCGTGGGGTCGGGTTCGGGCCGGCACTGCCACTGTGCTCCGTGGTGGCGGATGTGGACTTCCCCGCGGTACCAGGCGGCGAGGGTGACGAGCTGGGTGTCACGGGCCGGCGGAGCGACGATTGCGGGCTGAGGAACGTACGCCCCGGCTGTACACGTGCGGCACACCTGCATTGACACGCAACGACAAAGGGTCGGACTCAGTGAAACCGAGTCCGACCTTCTGCCTTCGGCTCGTCTGCTGGTCAGCGGCTTGATCACGCTGTTCCGGCTTCTGTGCCCCCGGCATGAGCCGCCGAACATGGGAAGCCGGCTCGGTGCGCGCCGGCGCTCGGTTTCCGGTCGTGATGGGGAGAATTGAATCCCGGGCGGATTTGAACCTGCGCACGTGGCACCGGAAGCCAGGTACGACCCTGACTCGAACGGGCCTCTGACTTGCGAGGGAGGGCTGATGCGGGCCTGGGACGGTATGACGGGCTGCACGATCAACCGGTGCGGCGTGTCAATGTGGAATCCGGGATGTTCGACAGGATGGTGGGTTCTTCGGAGCCGCGGTAGGCGAACTGAAGATCCTCGCGGGCGCGTGTGCACAGCACGAAAAGTCGAAGACGGGCGTCCACGCTGGTTGGGTCCTCTGTGTACGCGTCCAAGTCCGGCACGAAGACACTGTCGAACTCCAAACCCTTCATGCTGGCCGTGGTCACGATTCGGATCGGGCGGGTCGCGAAGTTGATGGTGTCCCGGTATCGATCGTCGTGAACATAGGCCTGGGTGTACTTCGCAAGCCCGAGGTGCGTGAGTTCCCTCTGGATGTCCCGCAGCAGCCTCGTCGATCTGCAAATGATTCCGATGGTTCGATCCGGATGGGCTTTGAAGTACTGGGAAACACCGGCGAGGTGATACTCCACTGATGGGACCTTCAGGACGCTGGGGGTAGGACCGCAGCGTGTCGGCCAGGGCATCGCGTCCCGTGTCTCCGTTCGGAATTCCGAAGCCAGGATCACGATCTCCCGACTGCACCGACGGTTCTCCCGCAGCACGAGCTGATCGGCCGGTGCGTCAAGGAACCTTCGTATCTCCGACAGGCTGCTCTCGTCGTCGTCGATCCGTTGGCTCTCGTCTGCGAACACGGTGACGCCGACGCCGAGGAAGCGACACAACTGGTAGAAGGCGACGGGCAGATTCTGACCCTCGTCGATCACCAGATGCGCGTTCGATCTCAACCTCTGTCTGATGCAGTCTCGCTGCATCTCGATCCAGTCGTAGTTCCAAGCATCTTCGCCGATCAGCGGGGGATCGGTCCGGAAACGCCTGTGCCAGAAGTCCCTGACCCACCGGTGGTAGGTGGTGACGTTCAGGGCCTCCGTGAGGTCCGGTGCCAACTGTGCAAGGTACTGATGCAGCAGATTGGAGCGCGTGCAGAGAGCCACGTCGCGCCCGGCAACTGTCAACGCCCAGGCCCGGTAGATGGCCATCGTGGTCTTCCCGGCGCCAGGTGCCCCGGTAACGACGTGGTTTCCGTGGAACGGAAGATCGACGATTGCCTGTTGCTCGGGTTCGAGGTTGAGGAGGGAGGGGATCTTCACGGCACATCGACGGCTCTGGCCGACTCCTCGAGTGCGGCCTGAACGACTCCGCGAAAGAACCCTGGGACCTCGCCGTCGCCGATCAGCAGTGTCCTGTCCAAGAGGGAGTTGTCGATCTCGCAGCACGTCTCGGGAAGAAGCGTGCAGGCATGGCACGCGGCGCGGTTGAGGTTGGCCAGAGACCTACCGGTCGAGTCGGCGCACAGTGGGTCCTGGGAGCACCACTGAGCCGATTCGAGCAGTCGGATCAAAGTCTCGACGAGGTTCGGTGGCTGCCCCTGGCGTACGAGTCCGCCCAGCGTCCCCTCGACGTCTCCGGCGGCTGTATAGATGAACACGCCGGCCTGCGGCGGAAGTCCACTGCCCGGTGGGTGGCTTCGAGCGTAGATACGTTCTCGTAGCGACGCTGCGTTGTACCCGCTGTCGTACGAGAGTTGGCGGATGAATTGATGAGCGAGCGTGTGCAGCATCACGAATCTCGGAAGAAGGTCCGGACCCGTCTTTTCCCTGAGGCGGTCGGCCTTGAAGGAGGCGTCCATATTGCGCATGATGCGTCGTGTCCAGCCGCGCACCGACTCAAGCCTCTCCCAGCTGCCGACGCGTTGCTCGTCGACGGCGATGAAGATTCCTTCGCCGTAGATCTCGATCGCAGGCAGCCATCGGGCCCGGGTCTGTATGTCGACTGACACGACGCGCCCGCCTTCGCCCTCTTCGTCGTCACCTGAGCTGGGCTCGTACCGCGAGAATCCCTGGAGCGCACGTACCTCGCGTACCCGGTCGGCGACAACCACGGCGGCTATGCTCGCGCCCAGCTCCTGCATGGATTCAGGGTCGTCGTGACCGACCCCGAGATGGGTCCGGCGCACGGACAACGTCTTGGAATCGGCGACGGATTCCGGTGCGGAGAATGCCGCCCACTCGGCGATGCTGAGGTCCTCGTCTGGATCGGTAGCGGACGACAACGACGCTGTTTCGTCGGCATGGCGGCTTCGCACAGTTTCCACGAACGCCTCTGTGACTCCACAGTGGTTGGCGATCACAGCCTTGTAGGAGTCTGAGATCGGGCTGCCGTGCTCGTTGTTCAAGTCTGGCCACAGAAAGTGGTTGACGACCTTCTGGGTCGATTCGTCTTCTTCGGACAGGCCCGCCGGCGCCGGGATGTCGATCGCCGAGTGGGTGATCGGGAAGTACACGTTGGAAGCGCCGCGCTGTACCGCTCGTGGCGTTTCATCGCAGGGATCCGCCTCGTCGGTCTCGTATTGCCAGGGGTGTGTTCCCGTGCACTCCACTCCTGTCTGCTTGAGTATGTTCTTCTGGCTGACTCCTGCCAGATTGCGACTGGCTCGGCAAACGGCACAGACGACGCGCAGCGCCTCCAGTCCGGACGACTCGGGAGTGGCGAGGAACCGGAGGCGGCGAACCTGGCATTGGCGCTGAGCATGGCCCTCGCTCCTCGAATGGGCCCATCTACGCCAGTCGATGTCGGCCATATGGCCTGCCCTGCACACCTGGATGAAACGCATCGGGGCCAGCTGCGGCTTGCTGGCACAGCGCCCGCAGGTCGGCTGCTTGTCCCGTTGCTCGCGATCCAGGCGCCAGAACTCCATTTCCCTGCACTGAGGGCAGAACAGCCACTTGGGAAACCGTACGTAGGAGGGCCCGCTGCGGCTCGCGTAGGCGGCTTTTCCCGAGGGAATGACCGGGGCCGACCGGAAGCCCTCGACCCCCAACTTCCTCGCGAGGCGTGGTGAATCCACCCGCTCGGCATTCGCTGCCCAACTACGTATGTCGGCGGCTACGAACGATTCGCCTCGCAGATCGAGGATTCCACCGACGCCGAACGGGACGATGGTCTGCGACCTGCGAACCTTGCGGCGAATATCCTTCATGGCCCTCATGTTCCTTTCACGCAGACGAGGCACTCGCGGTCGACGTTGCGCATCGACTGCGCCGTCTTCCACAGGCCACCCTGCTTGCCGAAGTCGGTGAGGAGTGACGGGTGCAGTCGTCCCTGGGGCTGGTAGTAGAGACGGCTACCCTCGCCACGCGCGATCTCAGCCTCCTGCATCCAGGCTTCGATCAGAGAATCCAGCTGCTCGGCTGCGGCGCCGGCCTCTTCCGGATCGGCTCGCCGCGCGTGATCTACCACGAGGTCGCGGATCCGGGCGACTTCGTCCGCGTGATCGAGGATGTCTCCGGCCTTGTCCTCCGCGTTCAGCCCGATTCTGTGACGCACAAGGATGGTCAGCACCGCGTGCAAGGCCCGGTTGCGTGAGGGCATGGACCAGGGAGTGACGCTGGTCGGTTCGACATGCCGATAGAGCGAGCGGTGGTACACGCCGAAGGACTCGTAGTGCGATCGGTCCCGTGGTTTGGTCGAGCGGAAGAGCGTGACGATCAGCCCCGGTACATGACGACGACCTACGCGGCTGGTGGCTTGGATGTACTCCGAAGTCGTCTTGGGTTGTCCGTTCATGAGCATGAGGCCGAGCCGTGGAATGTCGACGCCTACGGACAGCATGTTGGTAGTGGCGAGGAAGGAAACGCTGCCGGCTTCCTCGAAGCTCTTACCGAGACGATCGAGCAGTCGTGGTTGAGCGGCGCGCGGAATGTTGCTGGTGAGTTCGACCACCGAGTCGTCGTTCAGTCCGCGGCGCCGAGTGCCGTCCTTCGTCAGATGCTCGAGACGGGCGGGGATGTCGTCCCGCGCGATCGTGACGGTTCGGCCCAGTTCCCGCAGGCTGTTGTGATAGGCGACCGTGGTCCAGTACGCGTCACGGAGGCTGTCGTCGTCGCAGATCTCCTTCGGGGCCTGCAGCGCGGCAGCCCCCACGTGCACGGTCGACGTAGAGGCGGTGTGCCCCTGTGCCATGACACCCACGTACAGATGTCCGGGCTTGTCCTTGTCGGGCGAGGCAAAGTAGGAATGACCGGCGTTGATCCCCGCCGGAGGGAAGAGCTGTGCAGGTCGACCGTAGAGGCTGCGGATCTGGTCCTGCGAGCGTCGGATCGTCGCTGTGGATGCGATGACCTTCGGCGCGGTACCTCCGCGCGTGCAGAGCTCGAGGACAGCCGCTTCGTATAGTCCGACCGTGGTTCCCAGAGGCCCGGCCAGGAGATGCAACTCGTCCTGGATGACCAGCGAGGGTGCGCGCTTGCCGTTGCCGCCGAAAATGTTGCCCGCCTCTGGTTCCCATGCCAGTCGCGCGAACTTGTCCACGGTGCCGAGTACGAATGTCGGAGGATCCTTGTAGATCTGTTGGTCCACGACCGACACCGGGAGCAGCTTGTGGAAGTCGCAGGCGTCGCGCGGACAGAAGAACGAGGTGGTGACACCGTCCGCCCGGATGCCGAAGTCGCGATCCTGACCCTGCCGTTCCGGGACGATCTCGGTGCCGCACCATGGGCAGCGCTCGAGCAGGAAGCGGTCATCGGGTGTGTGCATCTGCTTCAGGGCATCCAGTTCGTCCTGCGCGGCCGAGATCTTGTTCGGCGTCGTCTCCTTGCCCACCCAGAGTCCGATGGAGATGGGGCCCCCCAGGTCATGGGACAGCGGCCCGTCGTGCCCTCTCCTGATGTACTCCAGGGCACAGATGGCCGTTGCCGTGCGCTGGAACTGCTGTGTGGTGAGGAGGCTCAGCGTGTACCGACTCAGAACGGCCGTGCCACCCCCGGCGGAACCGAACTTCAACCGGCGCCAAAGAATCTCGAAACAGGCGGTGAGGAGATAGGCCTCCGTCTTGCCACCGCCTGTGGGGAACCAGATGAGGTCGACCGTCTTACGACTCTCGTGCTCGGGGTTCATCAGGCCCTCGACCACGAGCAGGAAATAGGCGAGCTGGAACGGGTGCCACGCATAGTCGCCATCGGGCTCGGACAGTTCGAGCACTTCGCTGTTTCTACGGCGACGGCTGCCCGCCAGTTCCGGCCGACTGTGGAGCATTTGGAGCGCCATGGCTCGATTGGCCAGTCGGAAGGCCTCACGTGCTTTGGCCCCTAGGGGTGTTGACTGTGTGAGAGCCTCCACTCCCGACATCATGCGGTCGACCGCGGTCCCGATGCGTTCGAGGATGCGCATGGTGGGCGCGGCGGCCCATGCGCGCAGGGACTCCGCCTCGGACCGTTGGGTGTCGAACCACTTGCGATAGCCCAGGACGAAGGAGTGCAGATCGGCCTTGAGCCCGTCCAAAGCGAGATCGGGTCGGGAGAGGTACGCGAGGTTGAGCACCCGCAGGTCCTTGGGGCCGTCGGGTTTGATGTGCTCGACCACCTGCTGCGGCATGACCTTGGCTTGCACGGTGGTGACGGGGTCGGATTCGTAGTCCCACTCGACGGCACATCCGTGTCCCACGGCTCTGGTCACGATGTGCCGATACTGGACCCGGAGTTCCTGCTCTTCCTCATCGCGACTGTTGAGACGGGTACTCGGGTACTCCAGGATCGACGATCCATCGAGTGTCGTCGCCCGCAGTTCGACCTGGAAGAGCATCAGATCGCGATCCTTGCGGGTGCTCTCCTCCTCGTCGTGGGCGTTCGCCAGCACGCATGTAATGAGATGTCCGTTGCCGAAAGGCCTCCACCGGACATGGAGAAGCCCGTGACCGTCCAGGACGCTGATCGGCGTGGTTCGTTCCGCGGACACGGTCTCTGTCGTGGAGAGCCGAGGTTGCCTTCGCCAGCTGCGACGCCCTCCCTCCCTCAACGTCATGTAGCGGGAGGCCGCGCATGTCACCTTGATGCGGCGAGCGTTGGTGAAGAAGGAGAAGCCGAGCGAGGACGGAAGCCATGCGTTCGCCTCGGCCACCGGATCGTCGGCGAAGCTGTCCTCCTCCCCGTTTCCCGCCTCCGTCTCGTTGAAGTCTTGTTCGCCGTCGTCCTGCGAGTGCTCGAGCAAGGAGGCACCCCGCGGATACAATGTGCCCATCAGGTAGCGCCGGTCGGGCGGGTCGACGAGCGTCTCATCCTCGGCACCTGACGGTCCGACCAATTGCTTGTGCAGGTATTTCACGAAGCGGGCGCGGCAATCCGCAAGTTGGGATGCGGAGTCGTTCACTTGCGACGTCCTTCCCGGGTGAGCACGGTCATACCCAGATCCTTGAGGGTCTGGCGGGTACCGGGGCGGCAAGCGACCCAGAGCTGGGCGCGAGCCCTGGTCAGGGCGACGTACAGTGCGTCAAGACGGCCCTCGAGTTGTTCGGGCTCGAGGTCGATCACACAGACCACGTGGTTTTCGTGGCCCTTGAAGTCGGCGACGGATGACCAGGTGAGACGGTGCTTCGTGCGGTCGGTTCCGACTACGTCGGAGAACTTCTCGATCTTCGAGGCTCGCTGTGAGAGACGGGCCGAGCTCGCTTCCCAGTCCCCTGCGACGGACAGCAGCGTGATGTCCCGGAGCGAGACACCCTCCCGCACGAGCTCGTTGACATAGACGTCGAGGACCGCTGCCTCCTCGCGAACGTCTTGTGCGTCGGCGTAGCGGACCGCCTCGCCCTCGCCCGCGGACGCGACTCCCAGGTCGGCTCCCGTGTAGTGGTGTACTTGCTTGACGATCTGCACGGTATTGCGGCAGTTGCGTTTCAAGGGCCCGGACACGAAGCCAAGGGTGAGCAGGTAGTCCCAGGCCTCGGGGTCGAACGAATCCGGGACCAGTACCTGGTTGTTCTGATCGAGCATGAAGAGCCAGTGGCCTTTGGCGAGGCCGCCCGAGACGACCTTCTCCAAGGTGTCCAGACATTCGAAGGTCATCAGGTCTTGTGCTTCGTCCACGATCAGATGGTCGAAGGTGCGTCCTCGAACCTCGTCCAGACGGTCGAAGGGCAGGAGCGTGATCGAGTCGCCTGTCAGGATCCGGTCCATGTGAGCAGCCAGCGTGGTGCTCGCACAGGTGAACAGGACACTGCCGGTGACCGACTTGCGGCGCGCCGCCTCGGCGGCGAGGAAGGTCTTGCCGGTGCCGGCGCCCCCGGTCCAGATGAGGCGTGCGTTGGACTCCGACTCGTCCAGCCTGTCGATCTGTTCGCTGGTGAGGCGTTCGAAGACGACGTCGAGGTGCGTCAACCGGGACTGCAAATTGGGCACGAGGTCGAAATCCGGGCGGACGGCCTCGAGCATCTTCTTGCGCAGGGAGGCAGAGACAGGGGTGCGGGCCCACCGGTTCCGAGCCAGCCAGAAGCGAGTGGCTCGTTCGATGCCCTGTGCAAGACCGCGTCCGCCGTTGTACGCGGTGGCGCCCAGATACTGTTGGGGCTCGAACTCGGTCGTCCGTTGGATGTCGACGTCCGTGGTGATCACGAGGTATCCGCTCGGCACGCCGTGGTTCCTCAAGTCCCCGATCAGGTCGCCGAGCTCCCGCTCGAACTCGTGCATGCCTCCGCTGGCCTGGGCGAAGGGGCTTTCCTTGGGGCCTTCTTCGCGACCAGGTGGCCCGTAGTACCACTGTCCGTCGCGGTGATGGACCCCACCTCCCTTGACCTCGATGAAGAGCAGGATGTCGGGCATGATGAGGACGAAGTCGATCTCGCCGACACGCTTCTTGTGGTGCTTGGGGAGATGAACCGTGTGCAGGGCGACGCTCTGGTCGTCGGGGATCGCCTTGAGAGCCACGAACACACTGCGCTCGGCCTGGCTTCTCGTGCTGCTCGAGATCTCGCTCGGAATGATGCGCATCAACTCTCCCCTTGGGTCACGCTCACAAGTCCTCAAAAAAATACCGAGCGACGGACCCTCGGCGCGCGGCCCCTGGCAAGGAAGTGCTGGCAGCGAGGGCCCGTTGAGTGATGGACTACGACGGAGCGGCAACGAAGTAGGGGTGCGGGGCGTGATGACCACAGAGCGGGGCGATACATCCGGGATCCGGCTGGATCAACCCGGTCGGGAGCTGCTTGTCGGGCTCATACGTCGATTCACGGATGAAGGGGTCGAGCGCAGCGCAGCCCTGATGCAAGTGATCAGGGCTGCACGCCTCGAGGCGCAAGAGTCCCAAGCCTTGTACGAAGCCGTGGCAGCGGCACAGGAGGATGCCCGACACGAAGCAGACACACCGGACGTCACGGAGAGCGCTGCTCCCGAGGAGGGGACCGGTCTCGACAAGGTGGTCGACGACTTGGATTCCTTCGATGAAGGAGATGGAGCCCCGGACCTCGAGTCCCTCCGAGGGACGGTGCGTGTCGACGACATGGAAGCGGCCCGTCGCGCCGCTCGCAACCTACTCGAGGCCGATCGTCGGCGCGTGAACCCGCACCGGCGTCTACTGAGCGCCGAGGAAGAGGTGGGGCTCTGCCTTCTGTTCCGAGGAACAAGAAATTCCTCGGACGAGTTGCCCGATGGCTACTTGGCGACACTCCCGAGAGACAGCGAGGCGTACCGGGCCGCGTCTGCCATGGTCATTCACAATCAGCGGCTCGTGCACAAGATCCTGCGCGGCATGGGGCGCTGGACAGGTGGTCCCATGTACGAGGACCTGGCGCAGCACGGCATGGTAGGGCTCATTAGAGCCATGGAGAAGTTCGACGTCTCCATGGGGTGCAAGTTTTCCACCTATGCCACTTGGTGGGTTCGGCAACGAATCACGAGAGCCGTGATCAATGAGGAGGCGGCGATTCGGCTTCCGGTTCACGTCTGGAACGACGTGGAGAAGGTGCGGAAGCAGGAGCGAGCGCTTCTCGACCAGGGAAGAACCCCCAATGTGGATGATCTGACTTTGGCGTGCGAACTCAGTTCCGCAAAGGTTACGGAGTATCTGAGGTTGGCGCATCGGGTGGTTCTGTCGTTCGACCAACCGGTCGGTGAGAATACGTTCCTCGGGGAGTTGGTCGTCGATGAATTACAGCGCGTTCCGGGGCCGGAGCAGGAGCTTTGGTCGGAATTTGAACGCGAGGAACTCTTCCAGCTGTTCGATGCGTGCCTGTTCACGGATAGGACCCGGGATGTTCTTCTGCTGCGATACGGCTTCATCGACGGCACAGCCTGGACGTTGGAGGAGATCGGGAAGAAGTTCGCGGTCACGCGAGAACGTATCCGGCAGATCGAGAAGCGCGCGTTGGAGGACCTCAGGATCCAGGTGGGGTTGGATCCTGACAACCCCGACGCGCAACGTCGCCGGGAGAAGGCCGCCCAGAAGATAGCTCAGGAGGTCGCTGAGATGTCCGAACGGCACAGAGGCTCGGTGGGGCGGGCAGAGGCGGGGGCCGGCGCATCAGTGCAGAACGACAGTGCGGGCAAGCCGGAGGCAGAGAGCGGCTCCGATGGGAGAGAGGGAGCGGTGGTGTCGAGGGAGATGGAGTTCGGCCGGTGGTTGACCGACCGGCTGCGTGAAAAGGGCACGGACGAATGTGAATTGGCATACAGGCTGGCAGTGACGCAGGCGCTTGTCGAAGCCTGGCTCGATGGTCGCTCCATGCCTGAACCCGACCTATTGGCCAGGGTGCAGGAGACCCTTGGAGTCGATGCGAAAGGCACGCAGGGCTTCGCGGGGGGTCCGGAACGATCGAACCCTCCTTCGAAGCCATCGGTCGCGTGGTACCACCGGCCCGAGCACGACGACGGCGGGAGAGAGTTCGGCAACGCGGCGGCTTTCGCCTTCGAGGCCGACCTGGAGATCCTGGCTCGTGAGGCGACGCAGAACAGCCTCGACGAGCGCGACAGAAGGAACGATCGCCCGGTGAGGGTCCGTTACACCCTGCACGAACTGACGGGGGACACCCTGGCACGGTTCCGTACGGCGATCCGTTGGTGCGACCTCCACCCGCACTATGAGGCTGCTGCTGCACAGGACCAGAAGGTCGGGCGGGTCATCGGCGCCGGTTTGCGGGAAATGCTTGAGCGGGATCGGCTGGTTCTGCTTCGCGTAGACGACTACAACGCCAACGGGCTGACCGGTGACGACTACGATGACGGCCGCTTCGCCGCCGTGGTGCGGCGCCAACTCGAAAGCCGCAAGTCGGATGTGGAGGCGGGTGGTTCGTACGGACTCGGAAAAGCCACGCTCTGGGCAACCAGCCGGCTGGGGCTCGTTCTCATCAATTCCACGCTCTCCGAACCTCATGAGGGGCACACCCGACGGCGGTTGATCGGACGACTCGATCTGCCCTGGCGTGAAGTGGACGGCAAGAGATTTGCCGGGCCTGCTTGGTTCGGTCAGCCGGATCCCGGGGCCGACAACAGTGAGGTCGTCCGTTCCTGGTGGGCTGATGAAGAGACGGCAGAGGAGTTGCATCTCACCCGTGAGGGGGATGAACCCGGCACATCGTTCTTGATCGTCGGAGCACACGATGTGGCCAGCCTCGCCGGGGCCGGGCAGGCCCTCGAAGGCGATGCGATTGACGACGAGGACAGCCTGGAGCGTATGCACCAGCGGCTGGTTCGCGCGCTCGGTCGCAATTTCTGGGCTGCCATGACAGCCGGAGGGGACCGCCGACCTCTGCTGGAAGCATCGGTGCGCACGCTACGCAACGGGGTGGAATACCTAGAGGAAGAACGGGTCGAGCCTGAAGTGCATCAACCCGCGCGCTCGCGGGCTCTTCAGGCATTTCTGAGCGGCAACACGGTGGACCGGCTCACCGAAGCCGGTCAAGTAGCTCTCGTGACAGTGCCATTGAAGGTGCCCGAGAGGGACGGTTTGACAGGAACGGCCGGTGAACACAGGGCCGTACTTCTCATCACCGAGGCGACGGATGCCGATGGCAAGATCAACCAGGTGACTGCGATGCGCGGCAATCGCATGACGGTCAAGACCAGCTGGGTGCCGGGCCTTTCTGTGGGAACCAACCCGTTCCAGGCAGTTCTGCTCGTGGGGCGGGCGGCGGGTGACGATGCGCCCTTCGCAGCCGAAGCCGAGGAGTTTCTTCGATCTTCCGAGCCGCCGGAGCACAACAAGTGGGGTCAGACGGAGGAGTTGAGGATGCGCTACTCGCCTTCGGCCCATCGGCGGATCGCAGCGTTGACGTCGGAGGCCAACAAGGCCGTCCACGAACTCGTGTCGGTCGCCAAGGAGAAGAAGCCCAGCGGACCGAGCAGGGTGAGTAAACGCCTCAAGATCTCGGGCAAGCCCGCCGGCAAGGTCAGGGGGACGATGACGCCTCCGAAGCTGAGTGATCTGGAGGCAGTGGTCGACCCTTCCGGTGCGTGGCAGATCACTGCCGAGGTCAAAGTGCCGGCTGGGGGAGACCTTTGGAAAATGAACCCGGTTGCCAAGCTGGAAGTTCGCTCCGGTCCTCGTCCGGTGGTCAAATGGGCGGAACTCGTTGCCGTCAGCAATTGCGAAGTGGTAGATGGCACAGTGCATTTCCCGCTTGGGAGCCGTCGTGCGGTATTTCGGGGCGTCACCGACGTGTCCACACATCCGGTGAAGGCTGCACTGAGCGGTCTCGTTGTCGAGCTCCACGAGAGCAAGGGGGGTCTCGCGTGAGGGTTTACCCGTACCCCCGGCTTACCGGTGCCGTGACGGCGCGTGTCACGGCTGTCCGGTTGCGCGGCCCCGGAGACATCCGTGAGCAGTTGGAATCCAAGGGATACTCGGTCGTCGAGCAGGTCGTGGCACTCGGCATGGCCGAGCGCGACGACTGGCAGATCGCACGGCTGGCTCTGACGGCGACCTTGCCGGCCCGAGAGATCGAGACGAAGGGCCACTGGTCCGACATCGAGGTCGTCGCCGTTCTGACGGAGGGGGCCACGAACGCGCGCACTTTCATCCCGTTGACTTGCGGTTTGGACGGTGGCAGGGAGTGGACCGGAGAGATCGAGCTCGACCGGGACGACCACCTGGATCGCGCGTCGCTGTCTGTGCACGTGGTGGCCACGGTCGAGGAAACGCCTGGTCGGATCATCGGCTCCACCGATCAGGAGTGGGTGATCGACATCAACTCCGATGTCCCGCTGAGGGATCGCCAACTGGACGTCACCACGGTCAGTTTCGCCCGCGGCGCCGAGTGGCTGCGTAGCTTCCGCGACGCACCCTGGATCGTGGATACTTCTGGGCGGATGCCTACAGTCCGCCTTAACTCGGACTTCGAGGGCCTCGTAGCACTGGTCGAGGGCCGGGGTTCAAAGGTGGAGGGTGTGGTGGGCGAGATGTTGTTGGCCCAGATGTGCGCCGATGTATGGACCGCTGTATTCCACACTGCCATCGGCGACCTGGAGATCGAGGACGACGGGACGCCGCTCTTCCCGCCCGACTGGCGAGGCGCGGTGCTGCGAGAGATGCTTCCGGACATTGTCCCAGGGCGGGCGGTGGAGGATGCTCTCCGAGAGGTGCATCTCCGGCGTACCGGTGAGGGGAGCTGGACGGATCTGCAACCTCGTATCCAGTACGCCGCCGCACGTCGTGCCGAGGTTCCCAAGGCGTTGGCCACCACTGTCCGTGACATCGCACGAATCGACCAGGAGACTCTCGCGTGACTTCGCGTCCCGAGTACCTGCCGGAACGGCTTGCTCTGATCTCCGATGTGCAGGCTGCCGAGTTCATCTCCACAGGACTACTCGAGGGGCGCGAGGACGTTCCCTCCATCGCGCTGAACAAGATTGCCGAGAGACTGCCGGGTGACGACGCGCGCCTGAGACTGGACCGAGTCCGGGATCTGATCGAACACGCGCTGGGCAGATTCGGGGATGAACGTGCCACGGCAGCGGACGCGTGGCTGGCACCGCGTCTGCATGAGACCCTGCGACTCACACGTCGGGAAGCGGGCGAGAAGGGGTACTGGACATATCTGGCCCTTGGAGTGGCGCCGGACTACGTAGTGTGGCGGCATCGGTCCGAACCCAAGGCGGATGGATCGCCTGGGCGCGTGGCTCGCGACAGGTTCCTCGGCCCGCACTACAAGCAGACGTTCGCCCGGCTCTGGTGGGCAGCCGAACTCTTCCGTGACGGCTCGGACTACCGACCCGTTGTGGTGGCCTGTGGCAACCAGGACATGCTCAACTCTGCCCTTCGGCTCGACGTCATCGACCACCGTCCCACCGCTCTTGCTCTCGTCAGGCTCATTGAACGGGGCAATGTGCGCACGGGTCGAGAAGTCAACGCCCTGACGTCGGCAGTCAATGCTGCCGCAGCGACCTTGATGTACGACGTCATCGCTCCGGATGTGGAAAGTGATCGGGAACCGCTGCGCGAGTGGATCGCGGGCGCCGAGTCATCAATTCCATCGCCCAGAAATGAGCTGCCCCAAGGTCCGGAGGAGGAGAGAGTCCCAGAGGAGGCGATTGAGAGACTTATCGTCCACTTCGAGGAGCTGCTTGCATACGCGCAGGTCAGGGGGCGGATTTCGAACGAGAGCGTGTGACTTTGTGGAGCGGGCTCTGCCGGGGGATCGGTACGGCAAGATGGAAAGCATGAGGCGCCTGGAGACTTCCGATGCGACGCGGGCTCGGATGAGTCGACAGAAGAGTCGCGACACGCAGGTGGAGATCACATTGCGGCGAGTGCTGCATGCGGCGGGGCTCCGTTACCGCGTGCATCGTCGGCCGATCAGGGGGGTGCGGCGTGAGGCCGACATCGTCTTCGGGCCGGCCAAGGTCGCAGTGTTTGTGGATGGTTGCTTCTGGCACGGCTGCCCCGAGCACGCGACCTGGCCGAAGACAAACGCCGCATTCTGGAGCGAGAAGATCGAGAAGAATCGTGCTCGGGATCTCGACACGGACGCCAGGCTCGAAGCAGCAGGGTGGCTGCCTCTGCGTGTCTGGGAACACGAGTCGGTGGAAGCGGCGGCGGTCCGCGTGATCGAGGTCGTGCGGCGGCGGCGCGGCGTGGAATGAAGCGAGGCGAAGCCTCGCGCACCCAAAGCCTGAAAATCAGGTGGACGTCTCGCCGCTCGATGTCCCGATTTGCCCGGCGTCGAGCGGCACGCAAGTCGGCAGCGCGCCCTGGTCACTGGCTCGCCGCGGCTCAGGCACTCCATGTGAAGCCACTTCGCCACCCCATGTGAGGAGTCTCTTCAGTACCGCTTCGGACGGCGGACTCCATCCGAATGCCGCGCTGAGGATATGGATGGCCAGGCGGGGAGGCACGGCGTTGCCAATCTGCTGAGCAACGTCACGCCCAGTCCACGGATAGTCGCCCGGAAACGTCTGGAGTCGTCCCGCTTCGGAGGGAGTGAAGCGTTCGAGTTCGTTGCCGTCCAAGGCGACGACTCGGTTCCGGGAGATCTTCCCGGTGACCGTGGCCGAGGGTTCGTCGGAACGGCGACGGCCTCGTGCCTTGGGGTCTCCCCCCGTGCCGTAGTTGGAGATCACGACGAACGGGGTCCGCCGATCGAGTACGTCGGACATGGTTGTCCACGGCAGCAGGGTCGGATCCCCCGTGTCACGTGGGACTCCCTTGCGGTAGGGGCGATGCGTAGGAGTCGGGAGGGTCGGGGCGTCCTTTCTCGTTCGGGCGATCAGTACTGCCCGCTTGCGGGTCTGGGGGACCCCGAACTGTTCCGTTCGCAGGATCCCGCAATCCGCCGAGTAGCCTTCGCCTTCCAGGGCCTCGGAAAAGGCTTCCCACACCGGAAGCACGGCAGGAACCTGTTCGAGGACGATCGCCTGGTACGGGCGATCGTGATCGTCGATCGCTTCGAGCGCCCAGCGGAGAGGCTCCAGTACCAGCCCTGTCCTCTCGTCCTGCAGCTGCGCCAGGTCCTTCTTGATCAATTCACGATCTTCTCTGGCCACCATGCGCTTGACGAATGCGAGCACGTCGTCGAGCGCCTTGCGTCCGGCCCCATTGCCGGCCACCGTGAACGTCTGGCAGGGAGGGCCTCCGGCGAGCACATCTGCCTCGGGGAAATGCGACGGTCCGTAGTCGCGTACGTCGCCTTCCACAGTCTCCAAACCCGCCGCACGACGCGTCGCGCATGCGCTAGCGTCCCATTCGACGCCTACCGTGGGGATGCCGAGTTTCTCCGCCGCCACGTCCAGCCCGCCGGGGCCAGCGAACAGGTCGACGATTTTGACGGGCTGCACTCGTTCTCCACTATGTCGGCTGCAAGGAATGAGGGCAGGTGCTTCAGACAGTGCTGCGAAGTCTGCCCTGAGCATCAACTGCGGACACACAGGCTACCTGTGGCCACTGACAGCAGAGCATCATCGTGCGCTCCATCGGTGCGGAGGGCGGCGTACCTCGCGCAGGAGCATCAGTACGTCCGGCATGAGTCCTCTACGTCGTCGGCGGGCTTGGCGGCCAGCGGGTGTGACAAAACGGGTAAACCTAGTGTCTCTATGGGTCTTTTGCGATTGATCTCCGGGTTCGCGGCCGCTCGTCACTGATGGTATCCACCGTGTCGCCATGGCCCGACCCATTTCCTTGATCTATTTGTTCGCCGGTTGCGGTGGTGTGACCGCCGGCTTCGCCGCTGCGCGGGGGTACGGGCCCGTGACGAGATCGCTCGACAGATCGGCAACGCCGTGCCTCCGAGACTGGCGTGGGCTATTGCAGAGCGCCTCAAGCCCTACCTGCGCAGGGAGCCACCGGCATCGCCTCGGCCAACACGCTCGAAGGCCCCCCGCCTGTCTCGTGGGCGTGAGTCTGGATGCGAAGACGGCCAGGTACGGGCCGCTGGTACGGTGCGGGCATCCGTACGAAAGGAGGCGGTGTGCCCGCGCCGTTCGCGCTTGAACTTTGCGGTTTCCGTGAAGGACGTCCCAACACCAGCGACAAAAACGATTCGCTCTCCCAGGAGTTGGGCCACGCCTTTTTTGAGCTCCTTGGCGTACCTCATGACAAGAGCGCTCCGAAGACCGTGGACAAAGCATGGTCGGCGGCTATGGTGGTCGATCTTGCCAAGCAGATTGCCCCGGCAGCACCCCACCTCATCGTGCGCGCCGAGCGGCGGCTGGCGGAGTTCGAGCAGTACGCGTACCTGAACGCGCTGAAAAGCCTCTCCGAGGACGATTCCCCCGAGGTGGCCACTGCGCTGATACCTCTGGAGCGCGCCACCCACAACATTGCGCCCGAGTCGTCCCAACTCGTTGATGATCTGAAGGAAGCTCTGGCCGCGGCCGACGTGCGGCGGCGTGCGCTCGTCGAGCTGCTCGGTGACGAATCACCCCTCCGTCTCGACGTGGCTGTGGGCCGTTCCGACCCGTCCGCGCCAACCGGCGCGGCCGAGATACCGAACCATCTGGTGGCGGGATTCTCGCTGAAGTGGTCCCTGCGCACGGATCGTCTGCAGGATCCCCGTACCCAGGGGGCCAAGATGGCGACCATGCGTCGTGGGCGCATGCCGCACTTCGCCGCCGTGACCATGGAGCCTCGTCCCTACATGCTTGGCCGGTTGGGCAGAGGTACTGGTGATCTCGACTGTGTCTACCACCTGGCACTCTCACCGCTGATCGAAGCGGTTCAAGCAGTCTTCATCAACAACAAGGACAGGATTCGGCAACGTGACATGTTCATGCGCATGGTGGAGCAGCGTCGTCTGCGCGACTACGACGACCTGGTGACGTACGTCGCGACGCTCTGACGCTCCCTGGTGGCTCGCTCAATATTCGGTGGGGGCAGGGGCCGACGCGTCGCCCGCGCGGGCAAGGACATATCGATGTCCGTCGAGTTGGACGACCGGATCGGTATCGCCCTCCGTAGCAAAGGCGAGGCGTGCCGCCACCCACGAGCCCTTGTCGGGGACAGGCAAGCCGAGAGCGCGCGCGAGTACGGGGTGCCGTCCCTGATGGCCAAGGATGACGATGCCCTCACGACCGAGGTGCTGTGGCAGTCGAGCATCGCGGACGCGCTTGGGCGAATCCTGTTGGCTGGCGACGGTCAGGGTCGTCGTCCGGTCGACCGTGCAACCTCCGCCCGGACCGCTGGGCGTGCGATGAAAGGCCACTCTGCGGAACAACTCGTTGATCCGCAGCTGTCCACCGTTGCCACTGCCTCGATACCCGTTCGAGGCGCGAAAGATCGCTGCGCGGTCCTCGTCCCGGAGAGACAGGAGCACATTCGTCGGAAGTGCGCCATCCGGTACAAGCCAGTGAACAGCCCGCCGCCCCTGCGCCGAGATCCCTCGCTTCTTGTCCTGGTTGTAACCGGGTCGTAGCACGCCTTCAGCGATACGGATCAGGCCGACCTCGAAGCGTCCGCGATGGTCATCCGCCGACATCACCAGGCAGATATGCCCCATGGCTTCTTTTGGGATGGTCCAAGTCCGCTCGCTCGTGAACTTCGCGTCGACCTCTTGCCCGGCGATCTCGTAGTCCATCGCCTGTCCGTACTCGAGGCCGAAAGCAGAGCGCGTGACGATCTCAACCTTCGTGCCAAGATAGGTTTTTTCCGTCTTATCCAGCTTCTTTATGTCAAATCGCCCGGTGCGCTGGCCGTCGAGGACCTCGTCGATGGACTGCCGGAGCACGCCGGCAAAACGCTTCTCCATGTCCGAATGTCCGCGAAACCATGCGAGCACGCGTGTCAGGTCGGGATCGTCAGGGACAGTCGCGCTCGGACTCTGATGCGGAGGTTCATCGGGCCAGGGAAGGGGCAAAGTCACAAGATCGCAGTATCACCCATAAGGGTGAATCCGGGAAGAGGATCGGGGTGCCACCGAGCCGTCTTACCACCCGTACACGGTGCCGGTTCGATCTCATGTGTTCAGCCGCAGACCTGACTTGACGATCCGACAGCAGAACCCGTCCGCACCGGGTCATCTCCGAACGCGAGCTGGCGCAGTCGTTCAGCTCGGATGCCGACCGGGATCGCTTGGGCTGGGGGCACGGACCCGTGAGCGCCCGGAGGCGCTGACCGTGACCAACAGCGGCGATGAGGCCACCGACGGCACCACGGTCAGCTTCACCGACACCCTCCCCGCCGGCCTTACCGCGGTGAGCCTGTCGGGTACCGGCTGGACCTGTGACGTCGACACCCTCACCTGCACCCGGACCGACGTCCTCGACCCCGGTGAGAGCTCCCCCCCGATCACCCTCACCGCCGATATCGCCTCCAACGCACCGAAGCAGGCCACGAACACCGCCACGGTCTCCGGAGGCGGCGCGACCGGCGCCAGCACCGCCACCGCGACCACCACCATCAACAAGAAGCAGCAACCCAAGCCCAAGCCCCCGCACCACGAACGCCCCCACCACGGAAAGCCCGGAAAGAAGCCCGGTCACGGCAAGCCGGGCCACAACCGGCCCGGCCACGGCCACCGCCCCGGACCCCGCTAAAACCCTTAGTTAGAAGCCGTTGTCGTACCGATCAAGGGACAGGCGAACGGCTGGGGTCCGAGGACATCGACATCCCGGATGTGAGGGTGCCCGACTCCCTGGAGGCCGTCGGGCACCTGATCGGGTGGGGGCGCTCTGGCTCGCCTCAGATCTCAGGTGCGGTGTGAAGCCGGTCGAGCGCTTCCGTGACCCCCGTCGGCTGGTCCTTGAGAGCTGCCCAGCGCTCCACCACCTCCGCTGACGCGTCCATCAGAGCGGTCGGCAAGTGGGCATCGCCGAGGGCCTGTGCCGCCTCTCGCAGCTCCGGGGCCCACCGCCATGCACGAGCGGCAGTCTTCGGGAAGTACTCCGTCTCCGTCAGGTAGCCGGCCGTGCGGCCCCGGGCGATGTCGAGGAGTTCTTCCTCCACGCCGTGGTCGCTGGCGAGCGCGTACGCGACGGCGGCGAGCACTCGGCTCGCCTTCTGATGGCTCGTGTAGGAGAGCTTCAGGGCCGATGCCTTTCCGATCCCTCCTTCGAGCATGAGCGGTTGGATGGCGCTACTGCGGAAGGGCTGCGCCACGGCAGCGGTTGCCTCTTCGGGGCCCGAGAGGTACAACCGAGGCTTCTTTGTTTCGGACGGCGGGGATCCCACCACGGCGCCATCGACCACGGCGGATGCATTCGGCATCAGCAGACTGCCGATCTGTGCCATGTGGGCTGACGCGATGGCATTTGCATCGGCGTAGATTCCGGTGAAGGACTCCGCGGCGACGGACTGCGCGACTTCCGTGCCCTGAAAGGACGCCCTGTCGGGCGCCGCCCTTCGGCACGCCAACTCTCGGCTCTGGCCCCAGGAAGGGAGGACAGCAGCATGAGCGCTAATCCGATCCCGCTGCTGCACCTCACGCGTTGGCTGAATGCTGGGGTGCCCATCGCCGAGGTGGCCCGGCGGGTCGGCAACTCGCCGGAGGTGATTCACCGCAGGTACCACGGCTGTATCGACGGCCACGAGGAAGCCGCCAACGCGAAGATCGCAAAGGCGTTGGAAGAGGAGGGCGACACGGCCTGACGGGTGTGTCGGAGGTGTGTCGCGGGCACTGAGAGAGTGAGAAAATGCGGGGGTGATTGTTTATTGAACCCGCGTTTACAATTGGGGATTAGCGCGGGTGCGATGGTGTTTGTTGGTGGGTGTACCGCGAGTGCCCCCCGCAGGATTAGAAACAGCGCCCC
>NZ_JBHXFA010000105.1:0-6060 GCF_042724175.1 Streptomyces sp. NPDC127084 | reverse complement strand
GGGGTCGCGGGGTGGGTGTGGGTGGGGGGCTCGTCTCTGCAGGAGACCTAATCAGGCGGTCTGTGGTCCACCCCCCCCCCGCTTTTCCATGTGGGCATTCGCGCTGGTCAGAGCTTGATTCTTGCTGGCTGACCGGCGAGTGCCCCCGGCAGGATTCGAACCTGCGCACACGGCTCCGGAGGCCGTTGCTCTATCCCCTGAGCTACGGGGGCGTCCGCCGCTCTCGGCGGCGACGGGTAGAACCCTACCAGCTTCGGAGGGGTGCCTGTGAACAGGTATTTCCAGGCAGTGAGCGGGGGCGGATTCGGGTGGGCGGGGCCGGGGGCGAGTGTTCGGGCGGGGCTCTGCCCGGCGGGGTGGAAGTGGGGAAAACCCGGACGGGGGAGGGGTGCGCGACCTACTCTCGAGTTGTGTCAGGCGCGTCCGGCCGGGTGCTTGTTGTGGATGACAACAGGGTCATTCGGCAGCTGATCAGGGTCAATCTCGAACTGGAGGGTTTCGAGGTCGTGACCGCTGCTGATGGTGCCGAGTGTCTGGAGGTCGTGCACCGGGTACGGCCGGACGTGATCACGCTTGATGTGGTGATGCCGCGGCTCGACGGGCTGCGCACCGCCGCGCGGCTGCGGGCCGATCCGCGGACGCGGCAGGTGCCGGTGGCCATCGTCAGTGCCTGCACACAGTACGAGGCCGGGGCCGGGGTCGCCGCCGGGGTCGATGCGTTTCTCGCGAAGCCTTTTGAGCCGGGCGAGTTGGTGCGGTTGGTGCATCGGCTGTGCAAGGAGGGGCCGCCGCCGGTTGACGGCAGGTACGGGGCCGGGCAGGCGGGGAGTGCGCGGGGCTGAGCTGACCGCATGGCGGAATCGGTTCGCGATCACACCCCCTTCCTCCCATACGCTGGTCCCGTGACCCCCGCAGATCTCTCCCGTACCGTGCTGAGCGCCGTGCGCCGTGCGGTCGAGGAGGGTGCCCTCGGGGGGCTGGTGGCGGTGCCCGAACGGGTCGTCGTGGAGCGGCCGCGGCCCGGGGGGCGGGGGGACTACGCGACCAATGCCGCGCTGCGCCTCGCGCGCGAGGCGCAGATGCCCGCGGTGCGGGTCGCCGAAGTGCTCTCCGAGCAGCTCGTCCGTCAGCCGGGGATCGCGGGTGTCGAGGTCACCGGGCCCGGGTTCCTCAACATCACGCTGGATACCGGGGCCGACGGGTCTCTCGTGCGTACGGTGCTCGAGCAGGGCGGCCGGTACGGGCACGGGGACGGTATGGCGGGTGAGCGGTGTGTGTACCGGCATCGGCCCGAGGTCAGGGGCGCCGTCGTGGCCGATGGGCTGCGGAGGCTGGCGCTCGCGCAGGGTGCCGCGGCGGACGCCGAGTGTGCGGGGGCGGCCGACGCGGAATGGGGGCGGCTCGGGGTCGTGACGCGGTCGGGCGCTTCAGGGCCGCGGGTCGATGTGCGCCCCGCGGGCGCCGGCGCCGGTGCGGGGGAGCTGCTGCGGTGCTACGGGGCCGACGCCGCCCGCTGGGCGATGCTGCGAGCCGCCGCGCACGACCGGCCGAGGCTGGACGCGGGGCTGCTGGTCCAGGCGGAGGCCAATCCCCTCTTCCGGGTGCGGTACGCGCACTCCCGCGCCCGCGCGCTGGGGCGGGCCGCCGAGCGGCTCGGTATTCCGGTCCGCCACGGAGAGCTTGAGGAGACGGTCGACGCGCCCGCGCTGCTCGCCGCCATCGGTGACTATCCCCGGGTGCTGGTCTCCGCCGTCCGCCACAGCGCCCCGGACCGTCTCGCGCGGCAGCTGGAGACCACCGCCGACGCCTTCCTCGGGTTCCAGCACACCGTGCTGCCCCTCGGTGACGAGAAACCCTCGGCCGCCCATCGTTCCCGGCTCGCCCTCGCCGAAGCCGCCGGGACGGTGCTGGCCGGCGGCCTGACCCTGCTCGGCATCAGCGCGCCCGAATACGTGTAGGGAATGTGAGAAAGACAGAATGAGCCGTTCCGCGCACCCCGCAGGCCCCCGCCATGGAGACGTCCTGCCCGAAAGCCACTACTCGGCACCACCTGCCGACCTCAACGCTCTCCACGAGAAGGTGTGGGCACGCACCGTCACCCGGAACGAGGACGGGGTGGTCAGTGTCGGCGGGGTCGAAGTCACCCGGCTGGCCGAGGAGTTCGGCACCCCCGCCTATTTCCTGGACGAGGCGGACTTCCGCGCCCGCTGCCGTGCCTGGGCGGACGCATTCGGCAAGGACGCCGACGTGTTCTATGCGGGCAAGGCCTTCCTGAGCCGCGCGGTGGTGCGCTGGCTGACGGAGGAGGGGCTCAACCTCGACGTGTGTTCGGGCGGGGAGCTCGCCACGGCGCTCGACGCCGGGATGCCCGCCGAGCGCATCGCCTTCCACGGCAACAACAAGTCGCCCGAGGAGATCGAGAAGGCCGTACGCGTCGGGGTCGGGCGCATCGTGCTCGACTCCTTCCAGGAGATCGTGCGCGTGGCGCACGTCGCCCAGTCGCTCGGCAGGCGCCAGCGGGTCCAGATCCGGGTCACCGTCGGCGTCGAGGCCCATACGCACGAGTTCATCGCGACCGCGCACGAGGACCAGAAGTTCGGCATCGCGCTCGCGGACGGTCAGGCGGCCGAAGCGGTCCGCCGGGCGCTGAAGCTCGACGGTCTGGAGCTGATCGGCATCCATTCGCACATCGGCTCGCAGATCTTCGACATGGCCGGTTTCGAGGTCTCGGCCCGTCGCGTGGTGGGCCTGCTGGCCGAGATCCGGGACGAGCACGGTGTCGAGCTGCCCGAGATCGACCTGGGCGGTGGCCTCGGTATCGCGTACACCCCGGACGACGATCCCCGCGAGCCGCACGAGATCGCCAAGTCCCTCAGCGAGATCGTCACCCGTGAGTGTGAAGCCGCCGGGCTGCGTACGCCCCGGATCTCCGTCGAGCCCGGACGGGCCATCGTCGGGCCCTCCGCCTTCACGCTGTACGAGGTCGGTACGATCAAGCCGCTCGCCGGGCTGCGGACGTACGTCAGCGTCGACGGTGGGATGTCCGACAACATCCGTACGGCCCTCTACGACGCCGAGTACAGCGTCGCCCTCGTCTCGCGTACGTCGGCCGCCGCGCCGATGCTCGTACGGGTGGTCGGCAAGCACTGCGAGAGCGGCGACATCGTCGTACGGGACGCCTTCCTGCCCGCCGACCTCGCACCGGGTGACCTGCTGGCCGTGCCCGCCACCGGCGCCTACTGCCGCTCGATGGCGAGCAACTACAACCACGCGCTGCGCCCGCCAGTCGTCTCGGTGCGGGACGGGGAGGCGCGGGTGATCGTCCGGCGTGAGACCGAGGAGGATCTACTGCGCCTCGATGTCGGGTGATGCCGGGTGGTGGAATATCTGTCTCGGGATATGGACGGTGCGCCGGAATCCGCCAAAAGGTGAGTGAGACTGGTTCGCACCCTGAATGAAGAAACGGCTGTGTTCGATGAAAGGCGAAGGTCGGATGATGCGTACGCGTCCGCTGAAGGTGGCGCTCCTGGGCTGTGGTGTAGTCGGCTCAGAGGTGGCCCGCCTCATGACGACGCACGCCGATGACCTCGCCGCGCGGATCGGCGCCCCGGTGGAGCTCGCCGGGGTCGCCGTGCGCCGCCCGTCCAAGGTGCGTGAGGGGATCCCGCGTGAGCTCGTCACCACGGACGCCACCGCGCTCGTCTCGCGCGGCGACATCGACGTGGTCGTGGAGGTGATCGGCGGGATCGAGCCGGCCCGGACCCTGATCACCACCGCGTTCGAGCACGGCGCCTCCGTGGTCTCCGCCAACAAGGCGCTGCTCGCCGAGGACGGGGCCACGCTGTACGCCGCCGCCGAGAAGCACGGCCGCGACCTCTACTTCGAGGCCGCCGTCGCCGGCGCCATCCCGCTGATCAGGCCGCTGCGCGAGTCACTCGCGGGCGACAAGGTCAACCGGGTGCTCGGCATCGTCAACGGCACCACGAACTTCATCCTCGACAAGATGGACACCTCCGGCGCGGGCTACTCCGAGGCACTGGACGAGGCCACCGCGCTCGGCTACGCCGAGGCCGACCCGACCGCCGACGTGGAGGGCTTCGACGCCGCAGCCAAGGCCGCGATCCTCGCCGGTATCTCCTTCCACACCCGGGTACGCCTCGACGACGTCTACCGCGAGGGCATGACCGAGGTCACCGCCGCCGACTTCGCGTCCGCCAAGAAGATGGGCTGCACCATCAAGCTGCTGGCGATCTGCGAGCGGGCGGCCGACGGCAAGTCGGTCACCGCCCGGGTCCACCCCGCGATGATCCCGCTCAGCCACCCGCTGGCCTCCGTCCGCGAGGCGTACAACGCCGTCTTCGTGGAGGCGGACGCCGCCGGGCGGCTGATGTTCTACGGCCCCGGCGCCGGCGGCTCCCCGACCGCCTCCGCGGTGCTCGGCGACCTGGTCGCGGTCTGCCGCAACAAGCTCGCCGAAGCCACCGGGCCCGGCGAGTCCGTGTACACCCAGCTGCCCGTGAGCCCGATGGGCGAGGTCGTGACGCGGTACCACATCAGCCTCGACGTGGCCGACAAACCGGGTGTGCTCGCCCAGGTCGCGACGGTCTTCGCCGAGCACGGCGTATCCATCGACACGGTGCGCCAGAAGGGCAAGGACGGCGAGGCCTCACTTGTCGTCGTCACCCACCGCGCGCCCGACGCCGCCCTCTCCGGGACGGTCGAGGCGCTGCGCGAACTCGACACCGTGCGTGGTGTCGCCAGCATCATGCGGGTTGAAGGAGAGTAGGCACCCATGAGTACTCGCACGCACCAGTGGCGCGGCATCATCGAGGAGTACCGGGACCGGCTCCCGGTGACGCAGACCACGCCGGTCGTCACGCTGGGCGAGGGCGGCACGCCGCTCGTCGCCGCGGGAGTCCTCTCCGAGGCCACCGGCTGTGAGGTATATCTCAAGGTCGAGGGTGCGAACCCGACCGGGTCCTTCAAGGACCGCGGGATGACGATGGCGATCAGCAAGGCCAAGGAGGAGGGCGCGCAGGCCGTCATCTGCGCCTCCACCGGGAACACCTCCGCCTCAGCCGCCGCCTACGGCGGGCGGGCCGGGATGGTCAGCGCGGTGCTGATCCCCCAGGGCAAGATCGCCATGGGCAAGCTGGGGCAGGCCCTGGTCCACGGGGCGAAGATCCTCCAGGTCGACGGCAACTTCGACGACTGCCTGGTGCTGGCTCGCGGGCTCTCCGAGAACTACCCGGTGGCGCTGGTCAATTCGGTGAACCCGGTCCGTATCCAGGGCCAGAAGACCGCCGCGTTCGAGATCGTGGACGCGCTCGGCGACGCCCCCGACATCCATGTGCTCCCGGTCGGCAACGCCGGGAACATCACGGCCTACTGGAAGGGCTACAAGGAGTACGCAGCCGACGCGGTGTCCACCCGCACTCCCCGGATGTGGGGCTTCCAGGCCTCGGGTTCGGCGCCCATCGTGCGCGGCGAGGTCGTCAAGGACCCGGCGACCATCGCCACCGCGATCCGGATCGGCAACCCGGCCTCCTGGGAGTACGCGCTTGCCGCCCGGGACGAGTCGGGCGGCTTCATCGATGAGGTGACCGACCGTCAGATCCTGCGCGCCTACCGGCTGCTGGCCTCGCGCGAAGGGGTCTTTGTGGAGCCGGCCTCCGCGGCGTCGGTGGCGGGCCTGCTCAAGGCCGCCGAGGAGGGGAAGGTCGACCCGGGCCAGCGGATCGTCTGCACGGTCACCGGCAACGGCCTCAAGGACCCCGACTGGGCGGTCACCGGAGCGCCTCAGCCCCTCACGGTGCCGGTGGACGCGGATGTGGCGGCCGAGCGGCTGGGTCTCGCGTAGGCGGCTCCGCCGGGAGCGCGTGGCGGGGCCACGCCTGGCCCCTGCCCTGCCTTGCCGGTTTGCGGCCGGGTGCGTCCGTGGGCCGGGCCGTATGCCGGCGGGGACGTCGCACCTCGTCGGTGCCGGCGCCGGATGGCTGCGTCCGGGGTGGCGTGGTCGGCCGCGACGCGATGCCCCCTTGTGGCGCGGCGTGTTTCCGC